>NZ_JAWXXJ010000005.1:0-181936 GCF_034335085.1 Acutalibacter caecimuris
GTTCGATGTCCCCGCGGTAGGGGGAGCAGATAAAAACTTGCTGCATATCGGTTATCCTTTCGAGTCATTCGGGTGCATCCCGTGGTGTTGATGGTTGCTGCCGCCACCCGGTCGGGCGGGCGGTGGCTGTATGAGTGGCCACCTCATGGCCCTAATAATATCCGTCCAGACTCCGTTTGCCCCGGATGTTGAAAACCCGGAATCAAGCTGATTTTCAAGGCTTGGAGCGGAGTATAATTTTGAAAACCAGCCTATTTCAAGGGACAAGCAGCCGGACTTTGAAAACCCGGTCACTCGAAACCTTTTTTATTTCTCCTTTGCCAGCGGGAGAACTCCAGTGTTGCGGAGCAGTGCGTTGCAGTCGTAAATGCTGCTCCCTGTCATGGTGGAGAGGATCGTCAGATAGGCGATGTCGCTTGGTTCACCAGCAAAGGTGTGCCCGGCCTTATGTACCAAATCGAGGCTGAACGGCAGAGGAAGCTGAAGACCCACGCACAGCGCGACAACGGTCTGAAGGTTGGGTTTCGACTTATTGGAGCCGTTTCGATACTTGCGGATTGTGTCCTCGTTGATGAGGCACAGGTTGGCCAGGGCCTCGTTGGTCAGCCGGAGTTTGTCCATGTGGTAGGCCAGGGTCGCCCCGAACTTACCCGGCAGCTCGTCCATGATGGCGGCGGTCTCCTCCACGTAGGTCTTAAACTCAGGCGTGTGGGCAAGAACGTTGCTGACCGCCTTATTGAATGTGGTATCTTGGTAAGTGGCCTTGACTACCGGATTGGTCTTGGCGGTAGTTTTTCCTGATTTCTTCATTTTGGTGTCCTTTCCGCCTGGGTAGCAGGGCGGGGACACAAAAATGGCCGGAGCGTATCAGCCCCGGACCATGCACAACCAAAATGGGCGCACAGGATCAAGGGTGCTGATAACGCCTCTCCCGGTAGGGAGGGTCGGCGGTTATAGCATCCTCGCCCATGTGCGCACACAGGCTGCGATATTCTTTCGCAACGGTCGATATGTAATTGACCGTTGGCGGAGGAGTTGCACATTCCTCTCGAATAAGAATATCTGGAGGGGAATTTCTTGTCATATCAATGAAAGATACAAGTTTAGGTATGAAAAACGGGTGATTTTTCCTCTATTCATCCATATAGGATGAGGAACAATCGCCCGTTTTATATCTTTGAGAGATAGAAACTTTTTGAGAGTGTAATGAATTTTATCATTGAAATTGTAATTACTTTGTGGCATAATGTAAGAATGAATGTAGGACATGGAGGAGGATGTGCTGATGTCACAGCTTCAAAAGGGTAAGATCCCAATGAATCATTACAATATGTCTGATTTACTACGCGGACAAGCATCCAAAATTATCACAGCAATATCGGAAAACGACACAGCAGGATTTATATTGAAAAACGGAAAGCCATTAGCTGTGATTATTTCCAATGACCGATATGAACGGCTACTAAAAGCCGGTATTGATATCAATGAAATATAGACGGAGGACTACAGACATGGAAAAAACGAAAATTACTCAAGTCATGATGGATGATTCCACCCTGAATGTGAATAAAGAAGTTGACATGGTTTTTTCCATTGCCAACACCCTGCGTGGTCCCTATAAAGCGGACAAGTATAAAGACATCATCATTCCGATGATTATAATCAGACGTCTTGAGTGTGCTCTCGCCACAAAGGATACAAGCGGCAAAACCCGCAAGCAGAAAGTTACCGAAACGTATAAAAAAAACCCGAAAACGCCCCAGCAGGTCTTGGAACGTCTCGCTGGATATCCGTTTTACAACACATCAGACTTTGATCTTGCAGGATTGTTGAACGAAGCTCCTGCTATCGTAGAGAACTTTCATTTCTATCTGGAGTCCTTCTCTCCGAACATCAAGGATATGTTGATTACCCGGCTGAAGTTTAAGGAGAAGATTTCCGACCTTGATAAAAATAACCGTCTGCTCGGTGTGGTAAAGAAATTTTCTGAACTGGACTTGAATCCCGAAACGATTGATGGGCACAAGATGGGCTATATGTTTGAGGAAATCATACGCAGGTTTTCTGAAAATGCAGAGGCTGGCGATCACTATACGCCCCGCGAGGTCATTCGTGCTCTTTCGAGTATTCTTCTTGCCGAGGGATGCGATGATGTGTTCAGCGAAGGAAAGGAAATTACAGTACTGGATATGGCCTGCGGCACAGGCGGGATGCTTTCCACCACGCACGATTTCATTAAGCGCATGAATCCCGACGCCACTATTCGGCTATTCGGTCAGGAGAACAATCCCGAATCCTACGCCATCTGCCTTGCGGATATGCTCATTAAGGGACAGAAGGCCGACAATATTCGCTTTGCCGATACGATGAAGGAGGACTGCTTCGAAAAAGTTCCGATGCGGTTCGTCATTGCAAATCCGCCATTCGGTCTTTCCTGGGGAGGAAAGGACGCAGGTGATGGCGTAGAGAAAGCCGTCCGTGCCGAGGCTAAGAAAGGCAAGAACGGTCGATTCGGAGCTGGATTACCCGCTACAGGCGATATGCAGTTGCTGTTTATGCAACACGCCATTGCCAAGATGAATCGCAAGAATGGTCGCGCTGCCATCATTTCCAACGGCTCCCCGCTGTTTTCCGGTAATACCACGAGCGGGGAAAGTCAGATCAGGCGATTTATGCTGGAGAAAGATCTGATCGAGGCTATCATCGCGCTCCCGTCTCAGCTTTTCTATAACACGGACATCGGCATTTATGCCTTTATTCTATCGAAAAACAAGCGTAAGGAACGAAAAAACAAGATACAGCTTATCAACGCTGTGGATATGTGGGAGCCGCTGAAGCGATCTCTTGGAAAGAAACGCCGTGAAATCTCCAAGGATCAGATAGACCTGATTACCGAGGTGTATACCACATTTGCTCCCGGTGCGAAAACGCTGTACAGTGAGAAGCGGAAAACCGACTGCAAGATTGAGTGCCGCATCTTTAACCGGGATGAATTCCTTTATAAGGAATGGGCAGTATACCAGCCCCTTCAGCGACGCGGCGTCATCAATGCCGAGTCCATTGAGGCTTTACGTACCAGCGCATACTTCACCTCCAATTCCAATCTCTATAATGAGTCTGAACTTGCGGAGTTGGAGGAGACGAATCCTCGCGATGCTAAAGCAGAAAAGAAATATCAGAAATATAAGCGTGGCAAGGTCTTTATTGATGCCGTCCTCGCTGCCCTGGAAGCACATCAGTCGGACACGGTGTATACAGATTTTTCGCTGTTTCAAGCGGCCATCAAAGACATCATCAAAGATGTGGAGGGATACACCGATTCACGTCTGAACAGTATCGTTATGGAGATGAGCGTCATTGACAAGACTGCCGTGGTGCAAAAAGACCGCAAGGGTAACACACTCATTGACCCGACAACCAAAGACACAGAGATCATCCGTTTGAATCAGGATGTTCAGGAATACTTTGATGCGGAAGTCCTGCCCCATGTGCCTGACGCTATCTGGGTTTATGAGTTTGACCCCAAGAAGGCAGTCAATGCACAAAACCGAGAGCGACTTGGAGCGGAGTTTCCGTTTACACGCTACTTTTACGAATATAAAGCCCCAGAGGAAGCGGACTTGCTCTTAGAACAATTCATGAAATTGGAAGAAACGGTGTCTGCCCAAATAGCAGCTTTGAAGAAGGTGGGGAAAAATTGACGCTAAAAAAAAGTGCAATAAAAAATGTATTCATTCCGAATGATTGGGATGAAGTTAAATTTCGTCAGGTTTTTTGGTTTGGAAAAGGTTTAAGTATAACAAAAGATGACCTCGTAGAAGAAGGAATTCCCGTTGTTAGCTATGGTCAAATACACGCCAAAGCAAACTCTGGAACAGGGCTGACAGACGACCTGTATAGATATGTCCCCGAAAAATATCTACGAACTGGAAAGAACTGTATTGTCAAGAGGAATGACTTTGTTTTCGCTGACACCTCCGAGGATTATGCAGGTATTGGTAACTGCGTATTTATTGATAGAGATGACTTAATATTTGCTGGTTATCATTCGATAATTGCAAGACCGATTCGGCAGGATATCTATCCGAAGTATTTTGCATACCTGTTTTTGTCAAATTGCTGGAGGGATCAGATACGCGCAAATGTTATGGGAATCAAGGTCTTTAGCATTACACAAAAGTTGCTGCGTGATACTTATGTAATTATCCCCCCCTTAGATGAGCAACGGGCCATAGCTACTTTCTTAGATGCTGAGTGCGCCAAGATCGATAGCATTATTGATGACTTAGAGAAACAACTTGAGGTGCTGAAAAAACTCAAGAAATCCATAATTACACAAGCTGTCATAAAGGGGATAAATACTGCGGTTTCTATGAAAGATAGCGGCGTGGAATGGATTGGCCAAATACCGAGGCATTGGGCCATAAGTAGATTGAAATACTGTTGCAAAGTTAAAACAGGTCCCTTTGGCACACAACTGTCGGCAGATGAGTATACAGACGGCGGCACTCCAATCATCAATGTAAAAAACATTGGATATGGTACAGTAAACGAGGATGATTTAGACAGGATTCCGGACTCTGTAAAAATGCGGTTGTCTACGCACATTCTGCGTAAAGGAGATATTGTGTTTGGTAGGAAAGGAGCAGTTGATAAACACGCAATTATCGATAGCGAGCATGACGGTTGGGTACAAGGATCCGACTGCATACGAATCAGGGTTGAAAGGGAAATAGAATCAAGTTTTCTGAATTACTATTTTGAATCATCTGGATATGGTGACTACGTGGTAGTGAATTCAGTAGGATCAACGATGGCTTCTATCAACTCAGATATACTTAACAACTCTGTGGTAGTTTTCCCTGATATGCAAGAGCAGCTAAATATTGTGGAATATCTTAATGAAAGAACAAAATTAGTGAATAGTCTTATTGCTGGAAAAGAAAAGCAACTTGTTCAAATAAGAAATCACAGAAAAGCTCTGATTTACGAATATGTCACGGGAAAGAAACGAGTAATGGAGGTCACAAGTCATGCCAATTAGAGCAGACCAGTTGAGAGAAAAAGAGGATTACCAGAAATTAATTCTGGAGCATCTGCGTGATGATGACGGTTATCGCATCCGCCCTGCCGACAGCTTTTCTCGCGGTCTGGCGATGGACACTGAGATGCTGCTTGAATTCCTCGAAAGTACCCAAGCTGACACAATGGCCAGTCTCCGCGCTATCTACAAAGATCACACCGAGGAAACCATCATTAACTACATCAACGCTGAAATCAACAAACCGAGCCGTGGGCTGATTGATGTCATTAAGCACGGTGTGGAATTTGACAGTGGCTACGAATTGAAACTAATGTACCGCAAACCGGACAGTACAAAAAATCCCGTTGCAGTCGGAAACTACAACAGAAATATTTTCTCCGTCATGGAGGAGGTCTATCACAAAGAAGATGAGCGTATCGACCTTGTCCTGTTTTTAAACGGCCTTGCCATCTTTGCTGTGGAACTGAAGTGCAACACCTCCGGGCAAAACTACGAGGACGCCATCAAGCAGTACAAGAACGAGCGCGACTGCACAACTCGTCTCTTGAAAGAGAAGGTCGGCGTGTTTGCAGCGTTTGCTATGGATCTGAACGAGGCGTATTTCTGCACCAAATTGATTGGAAAGGACTCCTTCTTCAATCCTTTTAACATCGGATATGAGTTTGGAAAAGGAAATCCGCACAACAAACAGTCTGGCGTCAATGTATCCTATATGTGGGAGGACATCTGGACAAAGGACAAGATTCTGTTCCTCATTGAGCGGTTTATCTATATCAAGACAAAAGAAAGTAAGAACTCCGATACGGGCAAAGTGCGCCGGACGAAAGAACTTATTTTCCCTCGTTTTCATCAACTCCGTGCTGTAGAAAAGGTCATGAACGATGTCATTCTCAACCACTCATCCTGCAATTATCTGATTGAACATTCTGCAGGCAGTGGTAAGACTGAGACAATTTCATGGCTTGCCCATATTCTGTCCACGGTTCATGATGCGGAGAACAACAATGTATTTGATACTGTGTTGGTCATCACCGACCGTATCGTTGTCGACCGCCAACTGCAGGAAGCCATCATGGGCATGGAGCATAAGAGCGGACAAGTCAAGGTTATGGACGATAAGTGCGACTCGAACGACCTGGCGGATGCCCTGCGTGGAAATACGAAGATTGTCGTTACGACCATTCATAAATTTTATTACATCCTCGATAACAAGTTGCTCACCAATCTGAAGGATAAGACCTTTGCTGTTCTGATTGACGAGGCACACTCATCCACAGAAGGGACCTTTATGCAGTCCGTTACTACGGTACTCACCAACGATGATTCCGACGGGGAGAAAACCGAAGAAGATAAAATGCGAGAGGAAATCAAAAAAAGCGGCAAACAGCCGAATGTTTCTATGATTGCCTTTACTGCTACTCCCAAGCCGGATACCATCCAGCTTTTCGGAACTCTGAATTCTGAAGGACGGAAGGAGTCCTTTGACCTGTACTCCATGAAACAAGCCATCGAAGAAGGTTACATCCTCAACGTCCTTGACAACTATGTGACTTGGAAAACCTACTGCCACATCAACAAAGCTATCGAGGATGACCCGGAGCTGAAGACGATTGCAGCCAAGAGAAAGATGGCGCGCTTTATCGATCTGCACACCACAAACATTGCACAGAAAGTTGAAATTATCATCGAACACTTCCGAGCAAATGTTGCCCATCTGCTCGGAGGCACTGCGAAGGCAATGGTCGTTACTTCCTCCATTCAAGCGGCTGTTGAATATAAACAGGCTTTCGCGAAATATATCCATGACCACGGGTATACCGATATTAAGGCTCTTGTGGCGTTCTCCGGCAAGGTTAAAATCAAAGGTGTGGAATACTCCGAATACGGTATGAACCAGATCAAGGAAGAAGAACTGCGCTATGAGTTTGACCGTAGCTGCTATCAGGTACTGATTGTAGCGAATAAATACCAGACGGGATTTGACCAGCCGAAACTGGTGGCGATGTATGTGGACAAGAAGCTGAAAGGCGTGGCTGCTGTGCAGACGCTCTCTCGTTTGAACCGTATCTATCCGCCGTATGACAAAACCACCTTCGTACTGGACTTCAAGAACGATTATGAGGAGATCAAAAAAGCGTTTGCGCCCTATTATAAGGATACCATCCTTTTTGAGACTATCTCTCCGTCCGATATTCGCGATCTCGACCGTGAACTGGATGTATACGATTTCCTTGATGTGGACGATATTGATGAATTTAATGGGTATCTGTATCAGGCAAAGCGGACGGCACGGGATAAGGAGCGTATGTGGAATCTGCTTGATGTCGCTGTAAAGAAGGTTGAAAAGAAATCTGAGACCGATCAAGAAGCGATTGTCAAAACAATTCGCCGATTCCTCAAGGGTTA
Organism: Acutalibacter caecimuris; assembly: GCF_034335085.1. Lineage (NCBI taxonomy): Bacteria > Bacillati > Bacillota > Clostridia > Eubacteriales > Acutalibacteraceae > Acutalibacter > Acutalibacter caecimuris. Next base: position 7,451 of record NZ_JAWXXJ010000005.1, read on the forward strand.
CTGTTTCCTCATTCAAGCTACGGCATATGAAAACCTTGAACTGCACAAACGCTACAACTTCCTGAGTTATCTCATCAAGGAGATCAATGTCGGAGGCGGTGGAAACAATTTTGACATTGCAGACAAAATAACCGTCAGCGAATTCCGACAGGAGCAGACCGGCGAACATAAAAAGCCGGAAATCGAAGCACAGCCGGAAGTAAAGATCAAGAAGCCGAAACCGGCAAGCGTTGAAGAAGAACAGAAAAAGCGCCTTTCCCAGATCATTGACGAGGTGAATGCTCTTTATGATAAAAAGTACGGCACAGACTTCGCAACAAAATCCGCCATGCAGATAAGGGATCTGCTCTTGCAGAATCCCGAATTTAAGGAGCGGCTCACCAAGAGCGCAAAAAATAACTCCCTTGATGATTTTAAATTTACTTATGACGATTGCATCCAGGATGCCCTTGTTGAAGGCTATGACCAGAACGCAGATTTTTACACTCTGCTACTGAACAACGAAGAAATCCGTACAAGGATTGCAAGCGTATTCATGAGTGAGATTTATCGTATTCTGCGCGGAGAAGATAAGTAGGAGGAAAACTGCCCATGCAGAATAACAAAAATCCATTCATGCCTTTTGTTGAGGACTTCGAGGCGGAGGCAGAAACCTTTCTACGGAAATATTGCAAAGAAGTCCTCGACAGTCCGCAGGCAACACCCATAAGGGATATTGCACAAAAGCAAATGAATCTCGATATTGTGGATACCGAAAGTCTTTCTCCAGATGACAGCATACAGGGAGCGATTGCTTTTTCCGCAGGCATCATCGAGGTGTATGACTGGTCATCCGGGGAATACATTGGCTATGAGGTTTCACATCCTACAGTATTTCTTGATGCCGATATTATCAATCCTGGCCGCACCAACAACACACTTGCGCATGAATGCTATCATTGGTACAAGCACAGAGCATATTTCCGGTATCAGGGTACCCATAATCTCGGAGCAGAATTTGCCTTTCGATGTCTGACCGCTGGACAGCGTAGCCGTAACGAGCAGTGGTCAGATATCGAAAAGATGGAGTGGCAAGCACGAACCATTGCACCGAAAATTCTTATGCCACGTTGCACTGTGCGGATGCTTCTTTCTGAGCGGTTAGGTGTCGCACAAAGCAGCAATGTTAATGTCCCCGCACTGAAAGCCGTTATTGAGGAGATTGCGGAAACCTATAAAGTTTCAAGACAGTCTGCGGCAATCCGTGTGTCTGAACTGGGCTACCCGGAAGCTATCGAATTATATAATAATGAAACTGTTATTATCGACCGTCAACATCGCAGAAGTTCTACAGCAGCCAAATTCCATCAGCAGCCCATTGACGAGATTGCGGCATTCCGACTATATATAAGCAATGAGTTTCTAAAAGCCACACTCGACACAGGTGCCTTCTGCTATGCCGAAGGATACTTTGTCTTGCGGGATGAGAAATATGTGCTGCCGGGTGAGGATGCGCTGTTTTTGACAGAATATGCAAGGTCGCATCTATCGGAATGTACTCTTGATTTTTCCTATAAACTGGTTTGCAGCCAAACAAACATCCGTGATGCCCAGTATATGTTCCGTGCTGATACGGAATACAAAAAGTTGCCGTCCTATGATTCCAACACACAGAACATGGACGAGTACAACAAGGCTCTGGCTAAGGCTTTGGAGGATGCCAACTCTGAATTTCAAGAACAATTAAAGCGCAATCGCTTGGTTAAGGAGACTACCTCTCAACGTATGTGCAAATATATGGATGCAGCGCATTGGAACACAAGCATCTTTCAGAACAGGACGCACCTTGCGCCAATGGACTATACTCGCGTTTACCAAAACCATAAGTTCAAAGTGCCGTCTTACACTGCGATGGCGGTTGGCTTGGAACTAACTCTTCATGAGACAGAGGATGCTCTCCGTCTCTCTGGCTTGGGCTATGATAATAGTGATCCAGCGGACTGTGCTTATATGTACATACTATCCGCATTCCACGGCTGTTCGATTGATGAATGTAATACGGTGCTTGAAAAATTAAATGTAAGGTCGCTTGGCACTAAGTCGAAAAACAAATAGTGAATTTTCCAAGCACGAAATCTGAGAAAAGAGACGATGTTTATGGCAGAAATTGAGAGAAGGCTATGGGGCATCCATACACAGGATGATTCCCTGTTTTTGAAGGATAACACCATAGCCATTGGGTGGGGAGCTTTTGGAGACCTCACCAACATGGAAAATGACCGTGAGGCATTCAAGAAGAAGTACGTTGAAGTCTACCCACAGGACAAAAAAGGGGCCATCGCTTTGGCTGCCGGAATGCTATATCGCTTTCGGTATGAAGTGCAGATCGGGGATTATGTGGTTTTCCCATCAAAAAGCAACCGGGAAATCAATATCGGAATCGTGGATGGAGAATACCAATATGAGGGGTCGGCGCAGGAGTATGTCAATCGGCGCAAAGTAAAGTGGATGAAGCATTTACCCAGAACCGCCTTTTCGCAAGGCGCTTTATACGAATCCGGGTCGGCTATGTCTTTGTTTACGATTAAGAATTATGCTGATGAGTTTCTTGCGGCTCTGGATACCGGGTTTAAGAAATCGGCGATGGAGGACGAGGATGACAGCGTTGGCGCCACCGCCGAAGAGATAAAACAGAGTACCAAGGATTTTGTTCTCAAAGAACTCAGCCGGAATCTGAAAGGTTATGCTCTGGAAAGTTTCGTGGCTGATCTGCTGAATGCAATGGGGTACCGTACACAGCTTTCTCCACAGGGGGGCGACAGTGGCATAGACATAACCGCATATAAAGATGAACTGCCGCCTCGTATCCTGGTTCAGGTGAAAAGCCAGGATGGAGATATTCGGGAAACTACGATTCAATCACTGAAGGGTGCCATGCGGGAAGGCGATTATGGGCTGTTCATTTCACTGTCAGGCTACACCAAAAATGCGAGGAAGTATTTGGACAGCACACCCATCATCCGGGGCATTGATGGAGATGAGCTTGTAACGCTGGTTCTCAAATACTATGAGAACCTCAGTCCAAAGTACAAGAAAATTATCCCACTGGAAAGGGTGTATATTCCCGTTCCCGCAGATGAATGAGCGCTGCCGGAGCCGGTTGAGAACAATTCAACGCCTTGCTAAAGATTCAACGGGTTTTCTGCTTTGTCTTGTCTCCAACCTCAAAAGTTTAACACCTTACGCAAGATTTCAACGCATACAAGAGCCAAAAAGCCAGAGAAAAGAAAAAAAGCACCGCCGCTGACCGGGATTTTACCCCAGACAACAGCGGCGCTTGCTTTCAAAATGTGCGAAAAACTACCGCTTTTAACGGTTTTGAGCAAAAAGTAGGGACGGAGATTCTGATACCCATTGTATCAAAATCTCCGTCCCTACATGGTGCGCGAGACGGGACTTGAACCCGTACGCCAAAGGCACACGCACCTCAAACGTGCCTGTCTGCCAGTTCCAGCACTCGCGCAATTAACGTAGTTATTATACCACCGGCAGTAGCGGTTGTCAATTAGAAAATGAAATATTTCTGCTTTTTTTGCATACCGGCTGGAAGGCTTAAGAGATCAAGCCCACAAAAAACTGAAAAACAGGCAAACCGTCCACCGTGTCGTTCCGGGATAGGCGTAATGCCATACGCTCCGGGTGGAACTGCACAGCATAAATATACCTCTCCGGGCAGCACAGTGCCTCAATGGTACCGTCCTCAGCCCGGGCCGCAATCTGAAAGCCCGGTGCCACGCACCCAACCCCCTGGTGATGGGCGCTGTTGACCGGGAACCGCGCCCCGTACAGCCGGTAGAGGAAACTCTCCGGCGGGGCGGTGATGGGGTGCTGCTTGTCGCCGGTCGATTCCTCCCAGCAGTGGGCCCCGGCGGCAGGCAGATGCTGGAGCAGGTCGCCGCCAAAGGCCACATTCAGCACCTGCAGCCCCCGGCAGATGCCCAGAATAGGCTTTCCGCTGGCGGCAAATCCATGGGCCAAGGCCAGTTCCGTGTGATCCAGAGCCCGGTCGATGCCACGGCTGGCGGTGTTTTCCGCGCCATAAAAGGCCGGGTCCATGTCCGCGCCCCCGGGGAGCAGCAGGCCCCCGCAGCCGGCGCTGTCCTGGGGGGAGAGGGAAACCACCGCCTGTACGCCACAGGCCTCTAAGGCGGCTATGTAGTTAGCGCGCTTTTCCCGGTCTCCGTAAAGAAAGATTTTTTTCATCCTATCACACTCCTTATCGCAGTAGCCGACCTTGGGCAGGCAGGGCCCGCATTTTCCTGCCTTTGGCCATAAAAGCAGGGAACTACCGGCAAATTGTCGGAAACGGGCGATTTAGGGCGAGCGAAAAACCGGCGCTGGCAAAAAGTTTACAAGCGCCCGGTTGACTTCAAGGGCGTTCCCCTTTATAATAATATGGATGGCAAAATATAAATATTCTGTAAACAAAACGGAAACAGCCTTTCCTTCCGGGTGGCGCCGCCGTCTAATGGGCAAAGCGCGGCGCAGGGCTGTGTCTATTCTACTGCCTACAGCGTCCCCTGTCAAGAGAGGGGACGGCGGGGCCGCGCCCAACCGGCGGTGTTGTCCGCGTATTCTCCGGGCATAGCGGGGGCGTCTGCAAATTTCTTCAGGCGCTCCCCGGCGGGCAGGGGCAGAAACTTTACCTGCCCCTGTAGCCCCGCTTTTGCCAAAAGGCCGCGTGGGCCGCTTACACCGTACAGGTTCTTAATTTTTCCCGGAAAGGGTGAACGCGATGACAGGCGACAGGCAGAATTATGATGAACAAAGACGCTCCCGTGTCCGGCAGGCGCGGGAGCGGAGAACGGAAACAACGGCCAGGGAGCCCCGGCGCCGTTCCCAGCGGAATGACCGGCGAAGGAAAGAAAACGTGGCGGCCATGGCTGTTATCGCGGCCATGCTGGTGTGCCTGGCTGTGGTGGCCCTTGCTATATGGAATATGGGCAACCCGGTAGGGCCAAACGCGGTACAGGCCGACGGCGAGCCGGTGCCGCCGGAAGTAAACGGGGCCGGCATCCGGGCAGCCGCGGCCCAGGGGGAAGAGGGCACGTCCGGCGGAACAGGCGCGGGCCAGGGCTTTCAGCAACTTTCCGACCCTTTCCTGGTGCTGGTAAATAACGAAGTCCCCCTGCCGGACGGCTGGCAGGTAACGCCCAATTTTATTGGGGAAGAAACCGTGGATATGCGTATTTACAATGATTTGAACAATATGTTCCTGGCAGCCCAGGAGGACGGCATCACCCTGTGGGTGGCGTCGGGCTACCGTAGCGTGGAAGATCAGGAACGCATCCTGGACAGGGAGATCAAGGCCCATATGCGGGATGACGGCATGACCGAGGAAGAGGCCAGGGAGTACTCTCTGCGAACCATCAACCCGCCGGGCTACAGTGAGCACCATACGGGCTTTGTGGTAGATTTGAATGACGTTAGCGATGACTTTGAGGAAACGGAAGCCTACCGCTGGCTATGCGAACACGCGGCGGAATACGGGTTTGTGCAGCGGTACCGCTCGGATAAGGTGGAATATACCGGCATTGATAACGAAAGCTGGCACTACCGCTATGTGGGCCCGGAAAATGCCCAGCAAATGCAGCAGTTGGATATGTGCCTGGAAGAGTATGTGCAGTATTTAAAGGACCGGGGCATACGGTAAATGGTATAGCAAAAGGCCGTCTTGTGGGTGTGATCTCCTGGGGCGGCTGTTTTTGCCGGGCAACCGGGGCACACCCCGTGGAATCCTGTATCCAAAAAGGCCCGCCGTGCTATAATTTCCCTTGCCAAGTGCGCCGAAATGTAGTAATATATAGGGTAAGTCCTGTTTGCAGAGGGGGCCGCCCCTTTGCGTGCTATGTCGCGTATATTGAGCAGGAGGAAAGAGGGAACACGGATGAGTACAGTCAGAACACGATATGCCCCCAGCCCTACGGGGTTTATGCATGTGGGCAACCTGCGCACCGCGCTATATGAGTACCTGGTGGCCAAAAGCCAGGGGGGCACGTTTGTCCTCCGCCTGGAGGACACGGATCAGGAACGCTATGTAGAAGGCGCGGTGGATGTCATTTACCGCACGCTGGGGCAAGTGGGCCTTAAGCACGACGAGGGCCCGGACGTAGGCGGCGGGTACGGCCCCTACATCCAAAGCCAGCGGCTGGATACCTATAAGCCCTATGCAGAGCAGTTGGTGCGGGAGGGCAAGGCCTATTATTGTTTTTGCACCAAAGAACGGCTGGAAGGCCTGAAGGCGCAGGGCAGCTTTGGCGGGTACGACCGCCACTGCCGGGACTTGCCCGCCGAGGAGGTGCAGCGCCTGCTGGACGCGGGTACGCCCTACGTCATCCGGCAAAAAGTGCCCCTTTCCGGTTCTACCAGCTTTACGGACCAGGTCTTTGGGGAGATCACCATTGAGAATAAGGAGATCGAAGACCAGGTGCTCCTGAAGGCCGACGGATACCCCACCTATAACTTTGCCAACGTCATTGACGACCACCTGATGCACATCACCCATGTGGTGCGGGGCTGCGAGTACCTGACCTCTACCCCCAAGTACCAGCTTTTGTATGCGGCCTTGGGCTGGGAGCAGCCAACCTATATCCACCTACCCCTGATTATGGGCAAAAACGAGGACGGCTCTACCTCCAAGCTGTCCAAGCGCCACGGCTCCACCAGCTTTGAGGGCCTGGTGCAGGACGGCTACCTGCCGGAGGTCATCACCAACTATATCGCCCTGCTGGGCTGGGCCCCCAAGGATAACCAGGAGATTTTCAGCCTGCCGGAACTGGTGGAAAGTTTCTCCGTGGACCGCATCAGCAAATCCCCGGCAGTGTTTGACTACGACAAACTCAACTGGTTTAACGGGGAATATATCAAGGCCATGGGGGAGGATGACTTCCGTACCCACGCCATGCCATACTATCAGGAAGTGTTCGGCCAGGCGGACAAGCCTTGGCAGGTACTGGATGCCATCCTGCGGGCCAGGCTGACGAAGTTTAACGAGATCCCCGGCCTGCTGGCCTTCTTTAAGGAGCTGCCCGATTATCCGGCGGATTATTTCATCAATAAAAAGTCAAAAACCAATTTGGAGAATGCCCCCCAGATGCTACAGGCAGCCCTGGAGGTGCTGGAACAGTTGCCCGTCTGGGCGTTGGAGCCCATCCACGACGCCCTGATGGATCTGGCGCAACGTTTGGGGGTAAAGAACGGCACCCTGCTGTGGCCGGTGCGCATTGCCGCCGCCGGTACGCTGGTAACACCCGGCGGGGCCATGGAGATACTGGCCCTGTTGGGCCGGCAGGAGGCCCTGCGCCGCCTAAAGGCCGGGCTGGAGAAAACCCTATGAGGATCATCCGGACAAAGCGCCTGGAACTGCGGCCCCTGTCCGCCGCCGACCGGGACGCGGTGGTAGGAATTTTGCGGGACGGCACGGTAAAGCAAACCTATATGGTGCCGGACGACATCGGCGAGGAGATGGGGGACAGGCTCTTCCGGCGGCTACAGGAGTGCTGCGCGGCGGAGGGCCACTATGGTACGGGGGCCTTTTTCCAGGGCGAGCTGGCCGGATTTTTGCACGATGTGGAGATTGCCGGCGGCAGGGTGGAAATGGGCTACGCCTTCCATCCCCGCTGGTATGGGCGGGGGTTCGCCACAGAGGCGTTTGAGGCGGTGGTAAACGAGCTGCTGGCCCAAGGGGTGGAGGAGGTATTGGCGGGCGCGTTTGACACAAACCTGGCCAGCATCCGGGTGATGGAAAAATGCGGCATGGTCCGGCTGAACCAAGAAGAGGATATCGACTACCGGGGCAAGACGCACCGCTGCGTGTATTATGGCAAACGTGCGCGGCCGAAAGCAAGGGAGGCTTTTGCGATGAGTGAAGAAAACAAGCTGGACATCTCACAGGTAGCCAGCACCAATTTTATCGACGAGTTTGTAAAGGAGGACATGGCCCCCGGCGGCCGTACCGAGGGCCTACAGGTACACACCCGTTTCCCGCCGGAGCCCAACGGCTACCTGCATATTGGCCATGCCAAGGCCATTTATGTGGATTTTGGCACTGCCGAACGTTTCGGGGGTATCTGCAACCTGCGCATGGATGACACCAACCCCACCAAAGAGGACGTAGAGTATGTCAACGCCATCAAGGAGGATATCCACTGGTTGGGGTATGACTGGGGCGACCGTTTCTACTATGGCTCCGACTTTTTTGAGGAGATGTACCAGGGCGCTGAGGAGCTGATCTGCAAGGGCCTGGCCTATGTGTGCGAGCTCACCCAGGAGCAGATGCGGGAAATGCGGGGCGACCTGAGCACCCCCGCCAAAAGCCCTTACCGGGACCGCCCCATTGAGGAGAGCCTGGACCTGTTCCGCCGGATGCGGGCCGGGGAGTTCGAGGACGGCCGTATGACCCTGCGGGCGAAGATCGACCTGGCCAGCGGCAACTTCAATATGCGGGACCCGGTGATCTACCGCATCAACCACACCGCCCACCACCGCACCGGGGATAAGTGGTGTATTTACCCCATGTATGACTACGCCCATCCCTTTGAAGACGCCATGGAGCACATTACCCACTCCCTGTGCAGCCTGGAGTTTGAGGACCACCGGCCCTTCTATAACTGGGTGATCGAGAACGTGACCTTGCCCTCCAAACCCCGGCAGATCGAATTCGCCCGGCTGGGCATCGACCACACCGTGATGAGCAAACGCAAGCTGCGGGCCCTGGTAGAGGGCGGCTATGTGGACGGCTGGGATGACCCCCGTATGCCCACCCTCTGCGGCCTGCGCCGGCGGGGCTATACCCCCCAGGCCATCCGCAATTTCTCCATGCGCAACGGTGTGTCTAAGGCCGCCTCCACCGTGGAGTATGCCTTTTTGGAGTACTGCCTGCGGGAGGACCTGAACGAAACCGCCCGCCGTGCCATGGCCGTACTGCACCCGGTAAAACTGGTGATCACCAATTACCCCGCGGGCCAGTCTGAAAGCTTTATGGTAGAGAACAACCCCAACTGTCCCAAAGACGGGGAGCGGGCGGTCAGCTTTTCCAGGGAAATATGGGTGGAGGCCGAAGACTTCTTGCCGGAGGCCGCCCCCAAGTTCAAGCGCCTGTACCCCGGCGGGCCGGAGTGCCGGCTAAAGGGCGCCTACCTGATCAAGTGCACAGGCTATGAAACAGACGAAACGGGCCGTGTAACAGAGATTGCCGCCGAGTACGATCCGGACAGCCGGGGCGGCGACCCTGCCGACGGCCGGAAGGTCAAGGGGGCCACCCTCCACTGGGTAGACGCCAAAACAGCGGTAGATGCCCAGGTGCGCATCTATGACAACCTGTTCACCGTCGAAAACCCGGAGGAAGGCAACTTCCTGGATTATCTGGACCCCCACTCCCTGGAGGTGCTGGAGGGCTGCAAGGTAGAGGCAGCGCTGGCCGGCGCCCGGCCGGGGGAGAGCTGGCAGTTTATGCGCCAGGGCTACTTCTGCGCCGACAGCAAGGACAGCAAGCCCGGCAATTTGGTGTTCAACCGCTCGGTCAAGCTGAAGGATAGCTTTAAACCGGGGAAATAAGCACATTCCGCCATTGGAAAACAAAAAAGCCGGAGGCTCATTGCCCCCGGCTTTTTTATGCCCTTTTATTTTTTATGCCCTTTTATATTTTTATACTTTTATACTTTTATAGTTAAACCGTGATCCAGTATCGCCGCAGCCCGTCCACCACATTTTCCAGCCGGCCGCCACAATCCTCAATGGTATGGGCAGAGGCCAGGTTGGTTTCATCGCAGCAAACCAAAACCCTGTCGATCCCCTTATCCTTGGCTTTTTCTATGCCCAGGCCCAGCATATAGGGGGCAAAATGGTTCCCCCGCAGGCTGGGCCGTATGCCGTAGCCGATATGCCCCCCGCCGCTGCGCAGGCGTTCGGTCAGGTAGTGGCGCAAATCCAAAGCGCCTGCCGGGCCATTTTCGTTGGTAAGGATGTACAGGGTGGATTTGGCATAGGTAGGTGTTGGCACTACCGTGCGCCATGCCACGGTACGCTCCATCCAGCGCGCAAAGGGCATATCTTTGGGGTCTAGCCCAAAGGGGGTCACATCGCCCTTGTCCCCCTCCACAAATTCTTTCTGCATGGTTTCCAGCAGCGGCTGGTCCACATCCTCCGGCAAAGCCAGGGAGAACCCGGCCTCCTTGGCCCGCATGGCCCAGTATTCCCAGGCCCGCAGGGAGTAGCAACACAAGTCCCTTTCCTCGCCGTTATAGATGGCGCTGCCGGTACGCAGGGTGCCTTCGTATACAAAGCCCAGTTTCTCGATAACCCGCCGGGAGCGCTGGTTGATGGTATAGTGGGTAATGGTCAGCAGCCGCAGTTTCATGGTCTGAAAGGCGTAGTCTACCACAGACCGGGCGGCCTCGGTCATCAGGCCCTGGCCCCAGTAGTCCTTGCCCAGTACATAGCCCAGGCTTTTGCAGTTCTCAATCTTGGGCCGGTGGCCGTCGCTCATTATGCCAATGGAGCCGATTACCCGCCCGGTGGCCTTGTGTTCTATGGCAATCTCAAAGCCGTCCTCCTTGCCTGCAACCCAGCGGGTGAGGATCTCACGGGACTCCTCCAGGCTCTCATGGGGTTTCCAGCCGGCCCAGGGGCCCACGTCCGGGTTTTTGGCGTAGGCGTAAAAGTCCTCCAGGTCCTCCATGCGCCAGGGCCGCAGCCGCAGGCGTCCTGTGTCGATCATCATGTTCATAACTCTCTCCTCTTTTCTGTGGGCTGTTTGTCCTGATAAGCATATCCAAAGTGGATGGGTGGCGCGGTGACGGACAGGTACACAAAGGGTTCCCCGCCGTTTTGCAGCCCGTGCACGTCCCCTTCGGCAAACCGTACCACGTCCCCTGCGTCAAAGGCCCGTTCCTGCCCACCGGCCAAAAGCAGCCTGCCGCTGCCCTGTAGGGCATACCAGACCTGCTCCGAACCGGCGTGGCTGTGCCGGGGCTGGCAAGCGCCGGGCTCCAGATGGACTTCTGTCAGAGTGACCCGCTGGCTCTGGGCGTTATCCGGGGTCAGCAGTTGGCGGGAGGACACGCCGGGATTGGCAAAAGCAGTGATGCTGGATTTTGGGATAAATTCCATGTAGATACTCCTTTCGGCTTGGGCATTTTGGGTGATGGGTGGGGCGGGCTTGCCCGGCCGTGGTGTAAAACCAGCCCCTGCTGCCGGCGCCCCTCTCGCACAGCGAAAAGAGGCGATTCCCAAGTTAAAGCAAATAGCAGGACGTAAAAGGGCTGGCAGGGGAGGGGGGACATCCCCATCCCCACAACGGCCTAAAACCTCAAAGCGCCGCCTTTTCCACCTCAAACAGGCATCTTCTGTGTCAAATACTCCACTGCGTATAAGCCCTTCGCACAGCGAAAAGCCGCCCATTTCCTGCCGTGGTAGCGCGAACCCTTGACCAGAGCGGCAGCGCCCGCCGCCCCGCACCACAGCGGCTCAATGCCCGTTTTAAACCTCAAAACGCCACCTTGCCCGGCAACACCGGGTATCTGCCCCATAATATACACGCACAACCTACCGCCTTTTCCATGGCGTCGTCCCGCTTTGGGTCTGCTGGCAAACGCAAGTCCAAGAACAAAAAACGAAACTGCAAAATAAGGCCATCACAAATGGGGAACATCCTGTTGGCCCATATCCTTTGTGGGTTTTGCTGATGGTGCCCTGTATCGGAAACGTTGCCGACAGGCCCGCTTTTCGTCAAAAACCGCCTATACCCCTGGCCCCAAAACAGACCCATGGGGCCTGTGGCCACACCAAAACTTTTACAGGGCCCGCAGGCAGCGCTGCGGGCAAGGGGTCAGGCCTGGGCCTTCAGGGCCATTGCCACCCAGCCCCGTTCCTCCCGGCGCTCTATCACTGTGTACTGGCCGCAGCGCTGCGGGCAAGGGGTCAACCGGCTTGGGCCTTCAGGGCCATTGCCACCCAACCCCGTTCCTCCCGGCGCTCTATCACCGTGTACTGGCCGCTGATGGCTGCCAGCACGTCATCCTCCCGGCTGTCAATGATCCCGCTGATAATATACACCCCGTCCGGCGTCAGGAATTTGGGCACGCTCTTGGTCAATTCAATCACAACGTCCGCCACAATGTTGGCAACAACCACCTGATATCGCCCGCTAACCCGGTCAGAAAGGTTGCCACATATGCCGGTAAACCCCGCAGCAACCCCATTGAAACGGGCGTTTTCCACGGCCGTTTTCACAGCCAGAGGGTCAATATCTACCCCTACCGCCGTGCTACCCCCCAGCAGTAGTGCCGCCACAGAGAGGATGCCGCTACCGCAGCCCATGTCCAGCATATTACAGCCTGGGGTCAGGTATTTTTCTAGTAACTCTAGGCACAGCCGGGTGGTTTCATGGGTGCCGGTCCCAAAAGCCAGGCCCGGCTCCAGGCTCAGCACAACCCGGCCCTGCGGGTCAAAATCCTCCTCCCAAATAGGCCTTATCAGTAGCCTTTCGCCTACCGGGATAGGTTTAAAATACTTTTTCCAGTTATTTAACCAGTCGTCCATCTGGCAACCGGCCTGCTCAATGGCATATGGGATAGAACAGGCCCGCAGCCGTTCCTCCAAAAAGGAAACCGCCTCAGCGGGGTTGTCTTCGGGGCTGATGTATATGTGGATGACCGCGTGCTCCCGGTCTTTTTCCAGCAACTCCTGGTCGATCAGATCAATATGGGCAATTTCCATAGCCTCTTCTTCTAAATTGGAATAGTCCTCAATATAGATACCATGAGGGACAGTCATGTTGGCGATGTCCCCGGCGGTTTCTGCCTGTGCGGCAGGCACAGTTACTTTAATCTCAGTCCAGTTTTCGCTCATTGTTATTCTCCTGACGGGTGTTTTTAGCTATTATAACCCCGCGCAAGGTGTTTTGTCAATCTTTTCGCCCAAATCTCTGGTTTTTCCCTGATTACATAAAAAGGAGTTGCCCTATGACAAAGAAAAAGTTCTTCTTCCAGGGTGCGGTGCTGACGCTGGTTTCCCTGTTTCTGCGCATTACCAATATGGGGTACCGCTCGTACCTTTCCCAACAGATCGGCGCAGAGGGCATGGGGCTTTACCAACTAATTTTTTCCATCTTTATGCTCACCGTGACCCTCTCCACCTCAGGTATCAGCCTGGCAGTTACACGCTTGGTAACAGCAGCCATAGCCGGTGGCAGGCGGCAGACGGTACGCTCGGTGGTGGCCCGATGCTTTGGGTTCTGCCTTACCATCAGTCTGTGTATTGCGCTGTGCCTATTCTTGCTGGCTGATTTTGCTGCCGTTACCTTTCTGGGCGATCCCCAAGCGGCGCCCTGCTTGCGTATACTGGGGGTCGGCTTGCCCTTTATGGCCCTGTGCACCTGCATGAAGGGCTACTTCCTGGCTGTAGACGAGTCCCTTAGTACAGCCGCCTCAGACGCCCTGGAACAGGTCTTGACCATTGCCGCCACGGTGTGTTTCTTCTGGTATTTTGCCCCCCAGAGCATTCAAGCGGCCTGTCTTGCGGCTATGGCGGCGTCTACCTTGGGGGAGGCTGTTTCCTGCGCGGCCAGTTGGTGTGCCTACCGCAAAAGCCTAAAAAAGAATACTCCCGCTGAAAAGGAGAAAAGCCGGGGTGTGCTGCGCAGCCTGCGGCATATCGCCCTGCCCTGCACCCTTAGCAGCGCGGCCCGTAGCGCCTTAAATACAGGTGAAAACCTGCTTATTCCAAGGGAGTTACAGCGTTTTGGGTTAGGTTACTCCCAGTCACTCTCTCAGTACGGTTTGTTGCAGGGCATGGCCATGCCGATGCTGTACTTCCCTTCGTCTTTCCTTACCTCTTTTGCATCGCTGCTTATCCCTAAAATTGCCCGGGAGAGGGAGTTAAGCCACGAGAAGGCAGTGGCATACATCTCCGGCCGGGCCGTACAAGCGGCGTTATGTTTTGGTATGTTCTTTTCCGCTTTGTTTTTGGCTTTTGGAGATAGCTGGGGCCGGGCTTTCTACCATAGCGAAAGCGCTGGCGCTTACCTGCGGGTGCTGGCACCCTTAGTGCCATTGACCTACCTGGATGTAGTGGTAGATAGCCTGCTGAAGGGCTTGGACGAACAATTTAACTCCATGAAGTATAACTTTGCTGATTCCCTGATTCGGGTGATTTTGGTGCTTTGCCTCCTACAGTTTTTTGGCATGGAAAGTTATGTGGCAATTCTATTTTTTAGTACGATCTTCAATGCCTCCCTGAGTTTGCACCGGCTAATGAAGGTGAGCCACCTACATATCTCGTTACCGGAGCATATTTTATTGCCGATGGCTTGCGCGGCCGGGTCGGTGGGGGTGAGCAGGATGCTGTTGGATGGGTTGGCGGCTGGTGGTTTTCTTTTGGTGCTGATGCAGACTGCCCTGTCAGCGGCACTGTTTGCAGGGGGCTACCTTAGTATAATGAAATGGATGGGGAAGAAAACAGCCCGAACCTAATGGAGAACTTTGTACAGATGCCCAGAGGGCAATGACCCTTGACAGAATCTCCAACAGGCGAAGTGAAACTGTACGCAGACAGAACGGACGTAGGCCACAGCTATAGGTCTTTGCCAAACAGGACATCCAGCCCCGGCAACAGATAGGGGCTGGATGTCCTGTTTGGGTTTGTTCGTGCTTATCACCCGGGCGGCGGCCTGTGTACTGCCGGTCAGTTGGCTTGCCTGCAAGCGGGTTCATAAAGTTTTTACAAATAACTTATTGACTTTTTCTGACCATAGTGGTACATTATAGATACAGTTTAGCACTCAATGAACCTGAGTGCTAAAATAAGCCTGCCAGGGCGGAAAGGAAGGTCTCTCCCATGGAACTTACCATGCGGAAAGAGAAAATATTGGCCGCGGTAATCACTGGCTTTATCCGCAACGGAGAGCCCGTGGGCAGCAAGGCGATCGCGGAAGAGATCGGCGTATCTTCGGCCACGGTGCGCAACGAGATGGCCAGCCTTACCGAACTAGGGCTTTTAGAGCAGCCTTATACCTCAGCCGGGCGGGTGCCTTCTCAAAAAGGGTACCGGGAGTATGTGGACCGCTTGATGGAGGTGCCTGAGCTGGAACCCCAACAGCGCTGGTGGATTGACGCCCATCTGGCGCCAGGGATGGATGACCCGGAGCAGTTGCTATCCAGGGTGGTGCAGTTGGCGGCGGGAGTAGGGCAGTGCGCTGCGCTGGTTACTACCCCCGGTGGCCCAGGGGCCAGGGTAAAGGCTGTGCAGTTGGTGCAGACCAGCCGCCGTACGGCCATGCTCTTGCTTATCAGTTCTGCCGGTACTATGAAGAGCCGGGTGTTCCGTTGCGACTATGACTTGACCACAGATATCCTCCGGGTGTTCTTCCGGGTATTCAATGAGAGGGTAACGGGCCGCACGGTAGAGGAGATCACACCTGCTTTCCTGCAAAGCCTAGGGGCCTCGCTGGGGGAGATGTACGCACTGGCAGGGGCGCCTTTGCGGGCCCTATTAGAGGTGGCGGCGGATACAGCCCACACCGAAACCCTGCTGGGCGGGCAGATGAACCTGCTGCTCTACCCGGAATTAGGGGCACTGGGTGTGCGCCGGGTGTTGGACTTCCTGGAGCAGGAAGAAAAACTGCCGGAACTGTTGGGGCGCAGGCAAACAGGGCGCCCCAAGGCCGGGCAGGTCATGGTACGCATTGGCCGGGAGTGTGGTTGCCCGGAACTGGAAGAGGCCACCTTGTTGATGTCCCAGTATAGTGTGGATGCCCAGGAGGCGGGTACATTGGGGCTTATCGGCCCGGTACGGGTAGATTACCCCCGCCTGACCGCCCTGTTGCGCTACCTGGCCGAACAGGTAAGCAGCTACCTTACCACATTGGCCCGGGAGGAGTAGGTACGCAAGGCATTAAAGTGGAAAGACAGCTTTATTTATATAGTTAAGGAAAGGAGCCATAAGGGATGAAGAGCAAGGAAGAGAAAAAACCGAAAACTAGCGAGCCTCCGGAAACGGAAACGACCCATGAGGCAGCGGAACCCACCCAGCCCCCGCAGGAGCCGGACGTGGCCGCCCAGTTGGAAAAACTTCAGGCAGAGATGGAGGAGCAGCATCAGCAGCATCTGCGCGTATTGGCAGAGTATGACAATTTCCGTAAGCGCACGGCAGCGGAAAAGACGGCGATCTACAACAACGCTGTGTCCGACACTGTGCAGGCGATTTTGTCCATTGCCGACAATATTGGCCTGGCGCTGAGCCAGGAGAACGCCTCAGCGGAGGATATGCGAAAGGGCGTGGAGATGATTGAGGCACAGATCCGGGCGGCCTTTGAAAAGCTGGGTATTGCCGAATCGGGCCAGGTGGGGGAGGTATTTGACCCCAAGTTGCACAATGCGGTGGCCCACATTGAGGACGAAAGCCTGGGTGAAAACGTGATCTCCGCCGTGTTCCAAAAGGGCTACACCCTGAGCGGCCGGGTAGTCCGCCATGCGATGGTACAGGTGGCGAATTGAGGGGAGAAGGCTTCATGGGCAAAACGTTTGCCGAAATGCAGAATATGTATCGTGACATTGTACGCCGCTTTCGTGAGATCGAGGGAAAGCCGTGGCAGGCACAAGGCGCGATGATTGAACTGACGAAACAGGTAGGTGAACTGGCCAAGCAGGTTATGCTAAAAGAGAACGATTACGCCTGGGCCGGGGAAGAGGCAGAGGTGGATCGGCGGCTGGGCATTGAGATGGCTGGCGTGATTGCCTAAGTTATGTGGCTGGCAGATCATTACCAGATTGACTTGGGGCAGGCGTTTATTGAGGCCAGAGAGGATGAGGACGCCTATCTCAGATCCAGAGGCGTATAGACTGATTGTGTCAAGCAATAAAAAATTAAAATAAATAAAATACAAGAGAGGTAATTGAACATGGCAAAAACGATTGGTATCGATTTAGGTACTACAAATTCCTGTGTAGCGGTAATTGAGGGCGGCGAGCCCGTTGTTATCGCCAATGCCGAGGGCGCCCGTACGACCCCCTCTGTGGTTGCTTTCAGCAAAACCGGCGAGCGCATGGTGGGCCAGGTGGCTAAGCGTCAGGCTATCACCAACCCGGATCGTACGATTTCCTCTATTAAGCGGGAGATGGGCAGCGCCTACAAGGTCAGCATAGACAACAAGAGTTATACACCCCAGCAGATCAGTGCCATGATCCTGCAAAAGCTGAAGGCAGACGCCGAAGCCTACTTGGGTGAGCCCGTCACCAGCGCGGTAATCACTGTGCCCGCCTACTTTACCGATGCCCAGCGCCAGGCTACCAAAGACGCTGGCACCATTGCCGGGCTGGAGGTCAAGCGTATCATCAACGAGCCCACTGCCGCAGCCCTGTCCTACGGTGTGGATAAGGATAATGACCAGAAGGTCATGGTCTATGACCTGGGCGGCGGAACCTTTGACGTGTCCATTATTGAGATGGGTGACGGTGTGCAGGAGGTACTGGCCACGGCCGGTAACAACCGTCTGGGTGGCGACGACTTTGACCAGAGGGTGATTGATTGGATCGTAGGCAGCTTTAAGGTAGAGCAGGGCGTTGATCTGGCCGGGGACAAAATGGCGATGCAGCGCATTAAAGAGGCGGCTGAAAAGGCAAAGATTGAACTTTCCGGCGTTACGACTGCGGCTATCAACCTGCCCTTTATTTCCGCTGACGCCTCTGGCCCCAAGCACCTGGACATGACCTTGAGCCGGGCTAAGTTTAACGAGCTGACTGCCGATCTGGTGGAAAAAACTATGGGGCCTGTGCGCCAGGCCTTGCAGGATAGCGGCCTGTCCATTGGGGAGATTACAAAGGTATTGCTGGTAGGCGGTTCTTCCCGTATTCCGGCTGTGCAAGAGGCAGTAAAGAACTTTATTGGCAAGGATCCCTTTAAGGGGATCAACCCTGACGAGTGCGTGGCGATCGGCGCGGCTATCCAGGCGGGCGTACTGGGCGGCGAGGTACAGGGCCTGCTGCTGTTGGACGTAACCCCCCTGAGCCTGGGCGTAGAAACGATGGGCGGCGTTATGACCCGCATTATTGAGCGCAACACCACCATTCCTACCAAGAAGAGCCAGGTGTTTTCTACTGCGGCTGATGGCCAGACCCAGGTAGAGGTTCATGTGCTCCAGGGTGAGCGTGACTTTGCCAAAGATAACAAATCCCTGGGCGAGTTCCGGCTGGATGGTATCGCTCCTGCACCCCGGGGCATCCCTCAGATCGAAGTTACTTTTGACATTGACGCCAACGGTATCGTAAACGTTTCCGCCAAAGACCTGGGCACCGGTAAAGAGCAGCATATTACCATCACCTCCAGCTCCAATATGAGCAAGGATGATATTGACAAGGCTGTAAAAGAGGCCGAGCAGTTTGCCGAGGCAGACAAAAAGCGCAGGGAAGAGGTAGACACCAAAAACAATGCCGAGAACCTCTGCTATTCTGCGGAGAAGATGATTGCCGACAGCGGCGACAAGCTGCCTGAGGCGGAGAAGAACGAGGTAAACGTAAAGGTAGCCGCCCTGCGGGACAAACTGCAAACCGGTTCTGTGGAGGAACTGAAGGCCGGCATGGACGACCTGCAAAAGGCTATCTATGCTGCCAGTGAAAAACTCTACCAGCAGGCAGCGCCTCAGGGAGGCCAGGGTGGCCCCCAGGGCCCGGTAGGCGGGGATCCCAGCGCTCCCGGCAACGATGGTAATGTCTACGACGCGGACTTTAAAGACGTAAACTAAGGCCCGGCTGGGTGCGCAGGAGTTGATTTGAGTGGCAGAAAAAAGAGATTACTATGAGGTGCTGGGCATCCAGAAGTCAGCCTCGGAGGACGAAATAAAGAAAGCCTACCGCCAGCTTGCCAAAAAGTACCACCCGGATTTGAACCCCGGTGACAAAGGGGCCGAGGGGAAATTCAAGGAGGTCAACGAGGCCTACGAGGTGCTGTCAGACAGTGGCAAGCGGGCCCGGTACGACCAGTTTGGCCATGCAGGTGTTGACCCCAACTTCGGGGGCGGCGCAGGGGGCGGGAACCCCTTCCAAGGTGCGGGCTTTGACATCAGTGATATTTTTGATAGCTTTTTCGGCGGTGGTTTTGGCGGCGGAGGCCGGCGGGGTAATCCCAATGCTCCCCGCCAGGGTGGCGATGTGCAGGCCAACCTTGCTATCAGTTTTGAGGAGGCCGCCAAGGGCTGCAAAAAGAATGTAGAGTACCAGCAGATAGAGAATTGCGCGGACTGCCATGGAACCGGTGCAGCAGAGGGCACCAGCCCCAAGACCTGCCCCAACTGTAACGGTAGCGGCCAGGTGCGGGTAAGCCAGCGTACACCTTTTGGGGTAATGCAGTCCAGCCAGACTTGTGACCGCTGTCGGGGGACAGGGAAGATTATCGAAAAGCCCTGCCCCACCTGTGACGGCAAGGGTAAGGTGCGCCGCCGCAAAACGATAGAGGTTTCGGTGCCGGCCGGCATTGCTGACGAACAGATTTTAAATGTGAGCGGTAAGGGC
The DNA here is from genome assembly GCF_034335085.1 of Acutalibacter caecimuris. Lineage (NCBI taxonomy): Bacteria > Bacillati > Bacillota > Clostridia > Eubacteriales > Acutalibacteraceae > Acutalibacter > Acutalibacter caecimuris. Next base: position 26,992 of record NZ_JAWXXJ010000005.1, read on the forward strand.
AATGCAGGCAGCAATGGTGGCCCCAACGGCGACTTGCACGTGTATGTGTCGGTACGGCCCCATCCCATCTTTCAGCGCCGTGGTAATGATGTGTGGTGTGAGATGCCCATCACATTTACCCAGGCAGCCCTGGGGGCGGATGTAGAAGTGCCCACCCTGGACGGCAAAGTAAGTTACCACGTGCATGAGGGTACCCAGCCTGGCGATGTTTTCCGTTTGAAAGGGAAAGGCATCCAAAACTTGCACAATGCCCGGTTCCGAGGGGATCAATACGTGCAGGTAACGGTCGAAATCCCTAAAAACCTGAATAAGCGCCAGAAAGAAATTCTGGCTGAACTGGATAAGAATACGGACGACAAGAATTATCAGAAGAGAAAAAGTTTTTTCTCCAAGCTGAAGAGTATGTTTGAAGATTAAGCAAAAGCCCTGTTGGCAGGCTGTTAAAGCATCTGCTAACAGGGCTTTTTTGTGATAGGGAGTGCCCGCTGGCGGCCTAACCGCCCAAAGCCAGCGTTACACGGGTAATACCAAGAGGATCCAGAGATTTAATGTATCCTGCGGCTGAGAATTCTTTTGGGCCCTTGTGGGGCAAATTTACAGCTTGATTTTCGTCCAGTTTCCCTTCCTGAAACGGATAAACGTTAGCACAAACCGAAGTGCTTGGTCACAGAAGGTGCCAAGCCAGGCGCCGATCAGGCCAATCCCCAACGGGTAACATAGCAGCCAACTGATACCAGGCCGGATGCAAGTAACACTCACCAGCGAAACCAGTGCCGTAAACCGGGTATCCCCGGCTCCGCGCAAAGCCCCGAACAGTGTGACCTGCTCGATCTGGAAAATAAGCGTGATACTTAACAACCGCATGATCACTGTGCCATACTCTAAGATTGGTGCCTCTTGCGAGAAAAGCATGAAAATCTGTTTGCCACATACAAAGTAAAGTATCGATACCGCCGCGGCACACAGCAGCCCCAGCTTTTGACATACATTGCCGTAAATTTTCGCCATATCCGCCCGTCCCCGGCCCAGGCTCTGGCCAATCAATGTAACCGATGCCACCGAGAGCCCGTCACCAAAGGAGAAAGACATACTCATCAGGTTCATGCCAATCTGATGGGCGGCCATTTCCGTGGTACCCAGATGGGCTACTGTCATGGCAAACAGCAAAAAGCCTACCCGTAGGCAAAGCTGTTCTACCAGTGCGCTGGAGCCCACGTTCAGCAGCGAGTGGACGCTCACCCGATCGGCAATCCACCCCTTTACCGCGCGGAGGTTGATAAATCCATCTTTGCGCAGCACAGAGGCAATACTCAGCGTGCAGGCGCAAACCGTGCCGATTACCGTAGCCAAAGCGGCCCCCCGGATGCCCAATGCCGGAAAGCCAAACTTCCCCCCAATCAACAGGTAATTGAAGATAACGTTTACCGTGTTGGAAATGATGTTGGTCAGCATGGCGATGCGGGTGTTCCCGGCACCCCGCTGCGCAGCGTTCAGCATCAGCGAAATGGTGGAGAACCCCAGCCCTCCCATAATAATCTGTAAGTACTGTACGGCATATTCATGGGTGTCAGCCTGCGACCCCACCATCCGTACAATCGGGCTGGCAAACACCATAAAGAGCGCGCTGATTACGGCAGTGAGGGCAACTGTAATCAGCAGCGCCATGCGTACAATGCGGTTGGCGCTTTCCCGGTCGCCCGCTCCTTTGCGCCGGGCAACCAGCGCGGATACCGCCACGTTCAAGGACAGGAAGAAAGCCAGGCCCAAAAACTTGGGCTGGGTGGTCAAACCAACCGCTGCAATAGCATAGGAACCCAGCGAACCTACCATGATGGTGTCTACCATGCCTGCCAAACATACGAAAAAAGATTCCAGCACCGACGGCCAGGCCACGTCCAACGCGTCACGGATGATCCGCCGGTTAGGAGGGATTTCCCCTATATCCATGCCCTTACAGATTTTCTGGGCGTTAATCAGTTGCAATTTTCCCACACTCCCATAAAATAGTTGTTTATGCAATTATTATAAACCTTTCTTATGAGAATTGCAAGCCCTTACACTGTCCCCAACAGAGCGCCTTTCAAAGCCACATAATATCCTTGTGCACGGGCTGTTTTTAGACTTGGAAAAGTAATAAGTTATTTAGGAAATAAACAGACAAGTAAAAGCATAGAGATAAAGGGAAACAGGGATATAAAGGGAAGGTGGGAAAACCTGTTAAGGGTTAGGCGCTCTTTATTGAAGAGTGGTTTCTTTACAAAGGCTGTCTTAGTCAGAATAGACGATTTTCTTATTGAAATTATCGATAAATAGTTATCGATAACGATTGTGCGGATATATAAATTTTCCATTTGCAAATTTGGACGAAAAATGCTAGAATAATGACAGAGTTTCCACTATAAACACAATTTGGAGGTCAAGATCATGAAAGTAACTGTATGCATCGGCAGCTCCTGCCATATCAAAGGCTCCCGTCAGGTGGTAGAGCAGCTCCAGCAGCTTATTGCGGACAACGGCTTAAAGGACAAGGTGGACCTGGCCGGCACCTTCTGCATGGGCAAATGCCAGCAGGGCGTCTGCGTTACGGTAGATGACGAGTTCCACTCCGTGTCCCCCGAAACCGCCGAAACATTTTTTGAGACCCACATCAAGGCAAAGGTCTGAGCCCTGAAGGCAAATAACGAAAGGAGACTGGGACTATGCCGGACTGTTTGCGGCTGAAGAAATCGAACTGTAAGAATTGCTACAAGTGCATTCGCCACTGTCCCGTCAAGGCCATCCGTTTTTCGGGCAGCCAGGCACATATCATCAGCGACGAGTGCATCCTGTGTGGGCAATGTTTCGTGGTATGCCCGCAAAATGCCAAAGAGATCGTGGATGAAACCGAAAAGGCCAAAGTGCTGCTGCAAAGCGGCGAGCCGGTAATTGTCAGCCTTGCCCCTTCTTTTGTGGCCAATTATCCGGGGGTGGGCATTGGCTCTATGCGCAAGGCCCTTAAACAACTGGGCTTTTTCGATGCCGAAGAAACTGCCCTGGGTGCCACAATGGTCAAAACCGAGTATGAGCGGATGCTTAAAGAGGACAAGCGGGATGTGCTTATCAGTTCCTGCTGCCACTCAATCAACCTGCTCATCCAAAAGCACTTCCCGGCAGCGCTGGAGTTTTTGGCTGATATAGACTCCCCTATGATGGCCCACTGTAAGGATATCAAACGGCGCATCCCCCATGCAAAAACCGTATTTGTAGGCCCTTGCGTAGCCAAAAAGGATGAGGCTGGCCGTTATGAGGGCGTTGTAGACGCAGTACTTACCTTTGAGGAACTCTCCCAGTGGCTGGAGTCTGCCGGCGTAAAGCTGGAGAAGGAAATGGATGCCGAAGAGTGCAGCCGGGCCCGTTTCTTCCCCACCACCGGCGGTATCCTCAAGACTATGAAGCTGGATGCCCCTGGTTATGCGTACCTGGCCCTGGATGGGGCCGAGAACTGTATTGCTGCCCTACGGGACGTTGTAGACGGTAAGCTGCATAACTGCTTTATTGAGATGTCCATTTGTGCCGGCAGTTGTGTAGGTGGTCCGGTGATGGAAGACCGTTCTCCGGTGCGGGACTATGTGGCTGTTTCTAACTTTGCGGGGGAGAGGGATTTCGAGGTCAAGCAGCCTGAGCCCCGTTCCATGCGTAAGACTTTCCCCTATCTGGAAATGCAGAACCAGCAGCCCAGCGAGGTGGAGATCAACACCGTGCTGCGGCAGATGGGCAAGTTCAAGCCCTCCCAGGAGTTGAACTGTGGTTCTTGTGGCTACAATACCTGCCGGGAAAAGGCCATTGCCGTGTGCCAGGGCAAGGCAGAGATCAGTATGTGCCTGCCCTTCCTGAAGGATAAGGCCGAGAGTTTCTCCGACGCCATTGTCAACAACACCCCCAACGGCCTCATCGTGCTCAACGAGGAGTTGGAGGTACAGCAGATCAATAACACCGCCCGGAAGATCATGAACATCCGCGCGGCCTCCGATGTACTGGGTGAACCCGTGGTACGTATTCTGGATCCTACTGTGTTCCTGAATGTGTTGAATACCAAGCGGGATATCCACGACCAGCGGGTGTACTTGGCTGAGTATAAATGTTATGTAGAGCAGTCCGTGGTCTATGACCGGGACCTGCACATTCTAATTGGTGTCATGCGGGACATCACGGATGAGCAGTTGGAGCGCGAGAAGAAAGAGGATATCAGCCGCCAGACTGTGGAGGTGGCCGACAAGGTAGTGGATAAGCAGATGCGTATTGTCCAGGAGATCGCAAGCCTTCTGGGTGAAACTGCCGCTGAAACCAAAATTGCGCTGACCAAGCTGAAGGAGTCGATCACCGATGAATGATTTGTGTGCTGATATCGGATACAAAAGCATCAACCATTACGGCGAGCAACTCTGCGGTGACCATGTGGATGTGATCGAGCAGGGGGATTCCTCCACAGTGGTGGTGCTGGCCGACGGCCTGGGTAGCGGTGTAAAGGCAAGCATCCTCTCTACGCTGACCTCCAAAATCATCTCTACTATGATGGCCGAGGGGATGCCCCTGGAGGAGTGTGTTTCTGCCGTGGCTGCTACCCTGCCGGTAAGTTCCGAGCACGGGGTGGCCTACTCCACCTTTACCATCCTCCACTTACAGAATAACCAGGTAGCAGAGATCATCCAATACGACAACCCCCATGTGATTTTGCTGCGGGATGGCACCAATTATGACTACCCTAAGACCGAGATGAACATAGGCGGTAAGCAGATTTTTAAGTCCAGCATTCCTTTGCGGGAGAATGACGTGTTTATCGCTATGAGCGACGGCTGCCCGCACGCGGGTATTGGTATTGAGTACAACTTTGGCTGGGCCATTGAGGATATCACCAGCTTTATGGAAACCATTGTGCTGGCCGGTTATACGGCAAAAACCCTCTCTACCATGCTGGTTGACGAGTGTTATAAGCTGTATGGGGGAGAGCCGAAAGATGACGTGACCTCCTGCGTAGTGAAGATACGCAAGCGGGAGCCCATGAACCTGCTCTTCGGTCCCCCCTCCAACCGGGACGACTGCGACCGGATGATGAGCCTGTTCTTCTCCAAAGAGGGCAAGCATATTGTCTGTGGTGGTACTACTTCCACCATTGCCTCCAAGTTCTTGCGTAAGCCCCTAAAGCCCAGCTTGAACTTTGAAGGTTCTGACTTGCCGCCTACCGCAGAGTTGGAGGGCTGCGACCTGGTCACAGAAGGCGTTATCACCATTGCCAGGGTGTTGGAGTATGCCAAAGACTACTTAAAGGATAACGACCGCTACGAGGATTGGGGCATGAAACGGGATGGCGCTGCCATGATCAGCCGGTTCCTGTTCGAAGAGGCCACGGATATCAACTTCTATGTGGGCAGGGCAATTAACCCCGCCCACCAGAACCCGGATCTGCCCATCACCTTCAGCATTAAAATGAGCTTGGCCGAGGAGTTGGTGGACTGCCTGCGGCAGATGGGCAAGCGTGTAAAGGTGAGTTATTTCTAGTAAGGTAATGGGGAAGGGCGTGGGTCTTTCCCCAAAGCCTATGCTGCAATTTAAGGAGGGCGACAAGTGAGCCAAGTGAATCAACTAAGGCGCTTTGATACCAAAGTGCAGTATTTGAAATACAAGGTGCTGCGGGAAACCGCGCGCCTGGCCTGGCAGGATAAGCTGCTGGAGAATATGATGGACATCCCCAAGACCATTGTGCCGGGCAAGGAGCCGACTATGCGCTGCTGCGTGTACAAGGAGCGGGCAATTCTGGCCGAGCGGGTAAAAATGGCTATGGGCGGCCACGCTGACAACCCCAACATCATTGAGGTTATCGACATAGCCTGCGATGAGTGCCCAGCCGCAGGGTATGAGGTAACAGATTCCTGCCGGGGCTGCCTTGCCCACCGCTGCGAGGATGTGTGCCGCCGGGGGGCTATCTCTTTTGACCATAACCATGTGGCCCATATTGATAAGAGCAAGTGTGTGGAGTGCGGCCAGTGTGCAAAGGTGTGCCCTTACTCTGCCATTGTAGACCGCAAACGTCCCTGCCAGGTAGCCTGCAAGGTTAAGGCGATTACCATCAACGAGGATAAGGCTGCGGCTATTGACGACGGCAAGTGCACCCAGTGTGGGGCCTGTGTGTATATGTGCCCCTTCGGCGCGGTGACGGACAAGTCTTTTATGCTCAATGTCATCGATATGCTGAAAAAGAGCGAGGGAAACAAGAACTATAAGGTGTATGCGGTGGTGGCGCCGTCTATTTCCAGCCAGTTTACCTACGCCAACTTGGGGCAGGTGATCACGGGGCTGAAGGAGATGGGATTCTTCACCGTGATTGAAGCCGCCTTGGGTGCTGACATGGTGGCCATGAGCGAATCCCGTGAACTGGCGGAGAAGGGCTTTTTGACCAGCTCCTGCTGCCCGGCCTTTGTGTCCTATGTCAAGTCCGCTTTCCCTGAGTTAAAGGAGCATATCTCTCATAACCTGTCGCCTATGGCTGCCTTGGCAGAGTACTTGAAGAAGACAGATCCCACGGGCAAAGTGGTGTTTATCGGGCCCTGTACCGCCAAAAAGGCCGAAGCACGACAGGAGCGGGTACGCCCTCTTATTGACGCGGTATTGACCTTTGAGGAGCTGCAGGCCCTCTTTGACAGCCTGGATATGGATATTACCACCTTGCCGGAGGACGTGCTGGACAATGCCTCTTACTATGGGCGCATCTTCGCCCGCTCCGGCGGCGTGTCTGATGCCGTGGCCCAGGCTATGAAGGAGCAGGGTATTGAGTTCGACCTAAAGGCTGTACCCTGTGATGGCATCGAGGCCTGCCGCATGGCCTTGCTGAAAAAATCCAAGAACGCCTTGGCCGGCAACTTTATTGAGGGCATGGCCTGTGTGGGCGGCTGTATCGGTGGTGCCGGCTGCCTGACCCATGGAGAAAAGAATAAGGCTGAGGTAGATAAGTACGGCAAAGAGGCTATGGAGAAGTCCATCAATGATGCGATAGGTTTCCTGGATATGTAAGCGTTACGAGTGGTAAGTATCTAGATAGCTAAAGCCATATATGCATATGCATAACAAAAACGGTATGGGGGAGCCCCCCCATACCGTTTTACTATGCTGGTTTTAACCGGCTACGCAGTCAGGGATTTTTCGCCCATCCATTGCCGTGCGACGGTTTGAAAACCTAGTTTCTTGTACCAATTTTCCAGCCAAACGTACCGCAGTTCGATCAGGGTGCAACCCTGTTCCTTCAGCCACTGGATGCCCTGGGCGACCATGTCCATGCCAATGCCACGCTCGCGCATGGCGGGTACAACGCCCACACAACCTACGCAGCCTACCTGTTGGCCGGGCCGCAGGAACCGTCCGCCGTTTGAGGCGAGAACCTCGAACCCGGCAATTTTCCCGTCCAAAACCGCCAGAAAAATGGGATCCACACAGGTCTTAAAAATATCAGGCCAGTTGGGTTCTGCAGCCTCTACAGCAGCCAGTAACTCCGGCATATCGGCGGCGGTGGCCATGCGGTAGCTGAGCCTCTCCGGCGCGGGAGGGATGTTCAAAGCGCTGATGTCAAACTTATCCAGGTGGAGTTCCATATTGACGCTGGTCCAGCCGGCGGTGTAGCCCCGTTTCTCAAAGAAATAAACAGTATTACCTACATCCGGCACACCCTGCAACAGATAGTGGGGACCGCAGCCCAAAGTGATTTTTTCTTTCCCCAGGCAGCGGATGTACTCTTCCGATGCTGCAAGCAACCGGGAGCCGGTTCCTTGCCGGCGGTGTTCTTCCGCCACGCACAGTATCGGGATCGACCCACCATGGATCATGGCATACCCGGCCAATTCGCCCCGGGCGTACTCTGCAATAATATGGGCCTCTTCAGGCTTGAGTAGTTCGGCAAACAACTTCCGGGTGGTCTGGTATTCCGGGAAACAGCGGAGAAACAAAGCAAAAAGTTGATCTGTCATTGGCGACCCCTTTCAAAACAAAAAGGGAAATACCCATTGTTATCTCCCTAAAACCTACAGAATTGTAAGTTTATTTTACCATGCTGGCGATTTCTTCAGCAAAGTTGTCCTCCCGTTTCTCCAGACCTTCGCCTTTTTCAAAGCGGGTAAACGCGGCAATCTTAATGCTGCCGCCCAGTTCCTTGCCAACGCTGTCCACGTACTGCTGTACGCTCATGCTGCCATCCTGCACATAGGCCTGATCCACCAGGCAAATTTCCTTGAAGAATTTGCCCAATCGCCCGGTTACAATCTTCTCGGCGATGTTGGCAGGCTTACCCTCGTCCACGATTTGCTGAGTGAGGATTTCCTTCTCCTTCTCTACCCGCCCAGCAGGTACGCTGGCCTCGTCCAGGTATTCGGGGTTCAAGGCAGCAATCTGCATGGCCACATTGTGGGCGCAGGCTTTGAAAGCGTCTGTAGCGGCAATGGCATCGTCTACATCAAACTTTACGATTACGCCAATACGGCCCCCGGCGTGTACATAGGAGGTAACAGCCCCTTCAAATCGGGCAAAACGGCGCACCTTAATGTTCTCACCGATGGTCAAGATCTTGTCCTTCAGCAGGGCGTCTACAGTCATGTCGCTGCCGTGGGCCGTGCAGGCCAGCAGGGCGTCCACATCGGCAGGGTTTTCATAGATCACCGTGTCAGCACAGGTGTCGACAAAAACCTGGAACTCCGCGTTTTTCGCCACAAAGTCCGTTTCGGCATTTACTTCGATAGCTACGGCAACCTTGCCGCACTCGCTAGTTTTCGCCATAGCTACGCCCTCGGCGGCAATACGCCCGGCCTTTTTCACAGAGGCAGCCAGACCCTTTTCCCGCAGCAGGTCAACGGCCTTGTCCATATTGCCTTCAGCCTCGGTCAGGGCTTTCTTACAATCCATCATGCCACAGCCGGTCTTTTCACGAAGAGCGGCTACGTCTTTGGCAGTAAAATTCATGGGTACTTCATCCTTTCGCTTACCAGTATTTATAAATCCTCGTTATAGGATTAGGTTCATGATATAAAAATATAGAAAATTCTTCTGATGCAATCGGCACACCGCCCCTCTCCACGTGGTTAAGGCTATAAAGGGGTGAAAGCCTGTTGCCCAATAAGGTTGTCCATCTTGTTTTCCGGGCCGACGAGGACTAAAACGCCCAATGATGGCTGTGATGGAAAAACTTCCATATCAACCACCAGGCTAGGAGAATTATGCCTCGTTCTCCTCCGCCGGGGCCTCAGCCTCCTCAGCGGGTTCTGCATCGCGGGCGGCTGCGCCCATCTGGCCCTCACGGCCTTCGATGACCGCGTCGGCCATTGCGCTGGCAATCAGCTTAACAGCACGAATGGCGTCGTCGTTGCCGGGGATCACGTAGTCGATCTCATCGGGATCACAGTTGGTGTCCACAATAGCCACAATGGGGATGTGCAGCTTACGGGCCTCAGAAACGGCAATGCGCTCCTTGCGGGGATCCACAATAAACAGGGCGCCGGGGTAGGATTTCATATCTTTGATGCCGCCCAGGTATTTTTCCAGCTTTTCAATCTCCAGTTGCAGTTTCGTAACTTCCTTTTTGGGCAGCAACTCAAAGGTGCCGTCCTCTTCCATTTTGCGCAACTGGGCCAGGCGCTGAATGCGGGTGCGGATGGTGGAGAAGTTGGTGAGCATACCGCCCAGCCAACGGGCATTTACATAGTAAGCGCCGGCACGGACAGCCTCTTCCTTCACACTCTCCTGGGCCTGCTTTTTGGTGCCCACAAACAGGATATTCTTGCCCTGGGTGGCAAGGTCACGGACGAAGTTATACGCCTCTTCCAGCTTGCGCACGGTTTTCTGCAAGTCAATGATGTAGATACCGTTGCGCTCGGTGAAAATGTAGGGCGCCATTTTGGGGTTCCAGCGGCGGGTCTGGTGGCCAAAGTGCACACCAGCCTCTAAAAGCTGTTTCATAGATACTACTGCCATGTTGTATACCTCCTGGTTTTTTCCTCCGCCGAAGGCACTTTTGCGGGCCGACCAGGGTAGGCGGGTACCTTGGGGTACTTGCCCACCGGGGACCAGAGCCGCATCTCCGGCGTGTGTTTTGAAGTATGGCCTCTCTACAAGGCCATTTTGTATTATAGCATACGTTGGGGTGATAATCAAGCTTTTTTTACAGCTCTAGCCAAAAAATTGTGGTGTACGCTACCTGGTTAGGACATATGTGGGGGATAGGGCTTATGTGTGTATGGAATGGAAATATATTTTACGAAAATTTTGAAATACCAGTAGACTTTTCCGCGAATTATGTTAAAATAGTAAGTAGCTATAGTTGCGAACAAGGTGGGCGCCTGTCAAATTTTAAGCCGGTAAGGCCTATGGCCAGCTTACCTTGTGGGGCAAATGCCAGTCTAATTGGTAGTTAAGAAGGGCTTTGCCCCTTGTTGGCAGAATTTAAGTAAAAAAACATATGCTAAAATAAAAATTTGGGAGAATCCGGAAAGGCGGCAGACGACGATGAAAAAGAACGGCAGAAACTCTGGAAGAGAAAGCAGGCTCACCATAAAAACCGTGGGGAGGGGGCTGGCAGCGCTCATGGCCGGCTGCCTGCTGGCAGGTGCCCTGTCGGCCTGTGGCGGGGATAATAAAGATAACAGTTCTGGAACTGGCTCAGGGCTGGCATCTATTGCCCCCATTGCCACAGCAGCCCCCACCCCGGCAGCTACCGCCAAAGCGGCTAAAGTTACCGCTGATGTGCTCAATGTACGCGAAAGCCCTTCTACGGACGGCGAGTGGTTGGGCTCAGTGGAAGAGGGAGACCGGCTCGCTTTGCTTGCTGACAGCCCCCAGAACGGCTGGTATAACGTGCAGTTTGAAGGGGTACCCGCTTATGTTTCCGCTGAGTTTGTAGAGGTAGTAGAGATCACTGTTGAGCAGTACCAACAGTTGATGGCTACCCCTGCGCCTACAGCTACCCCTGCCCCAGAAACCGGCACATCCCCTGCTCCCGGTGATAGCCCTTCGCCTGCGGCTACCCCTATCCCCGGTAGTGAGGAAGACGGCGAATAAGTTTGCGGCAGACTGTTTTTCCTTTGCTTGAATGCCCATCCAACGCAATACAAGGAGGTGTGCCGTACATGAATGTGCTGATTATAGGTGGCGGCTTGCTGGGCCGCAAGACCGCCCAGACGCTGGACAAGCTGGGCCATGGGGTTATGTTGGTAGATGAAAGCGCCGAGAATTTGAGCCAACTCTCCCCTGAATTTGGCGGCGTGACCTTTGTAGGTTTTCCTATGGATTTAAATGTGCTGCGCCAGGCAGGTATTGAGAGTTGTGACGCGGTGGCAGTGACTACCAGCGACGATAACCTGAACATTGCCGTGGGGCAGATTGCCAAAAAGTATTTCAAAGTAGAACGGGTGGCAGCCCGAATCTCCGACCCGGCGCGGGAAGATATTTTTGACGGCGCAGGCCTGCTTACAGTCTGCCCGACCAATATGGCCGGAGAAAAGCTGGTGGCCGAGCTGGTCAGCCCCTTTGAGAGCCGCCAGGTGACATTTGGGACAGCTACGGTTGCTTTGGAGGTAATCCCCACGGATCGCCGCTATATAGGCCGTACCACCGGTGACATCGACCTACCTGGTTGTGGTATTTTTGGTGTGGTGCGGGCTGATGGTCGGTTTTTGCTGAAGGAAACCGCCGGCAATATCGCCCTTGCCGAGGGGGATTCACTGGTAATCAGCAGGCGGATCGACTGACGGAGGATCAACGGCCTTGCTAATTGAGATGAAGGAGGCGGCCATAGCCATATGCGCATGATTATTATAGGGGGCGGACAGACCGGCAAAAGCCTGGCCCGCCTGTTGCTGGAACGCCGGCATGAAGTCAGCCTGATAGAGAAAAGCCATGCCCGTTGTACATTGCTTGCCAACGAGTTGAATGCTGCTGTCTACCCTGGCGACGGCACCAATGTAGCGGTGCTGGAAAGCGCTGGTGCCAGAAAGGCCGGCTGTGTGATGGCAGTTACCGGGGTGGATCAGGATAACCTGGTGGCAGCCCAACTGGCGCAAGGGCATTTTGGGGCAAAAAAGGTAATAGCCCGGGTAAACGACCCCCGCAATGCCGAAACATTCCGGGCGCTTGGCATCCGCAATGTGGTCAGCAGTACAGACTTGGTGGTACAGCTTATTGAGCAGGAGGCCGACAGTGCCCATACCCACCTGATCGCCAGCCTAGAGGAGGGCAAAGGGGAGATTAGCTCGATGACACTGCCCTACGATACCGCTTGGGAGGGGATAGCCTTAAAGAATGTGGCTTTCCCAAAGGGCACGCTGGTCATTGCGTTGATCCGGGAGGGGGAGTTGACGATCCCCAATGGTTCTACAGTACTGCATACTGGTGATGAACTGGTGGCAGTGGCAGAGGAGCGCAGCCGTAAGGGTTTGCGTAAAACGCTTACAGCAACAAAATAGATGCGGATACCCGATTGAGGGGGCCGGAGTGGATAACCACTCCGGCTTTTTTGATGGTGAAATCCGGCATGGCGATTGTTTTAGTGGAAGTTATGGATGTAGATTTTATATGTATCCATATTTTGCAAATTGGAATTTCATTTCAAGAAATAAAAAGGGGATAGTACCTTCTAGTTCTCATTAATTGGCGGTATTCACTGCATATTCTGAGGGATTAAAGAGAGATAATGAACAATATATCTCAAGCGCTACGAGTAACCAGAAAATTTTTTTAGAAAAGTATCGAAAAAGGTTGACTTTTTATTCCGTAAGTATTATAATACACATGAAATAAAGTTCCGAAACGGGGGTTTCGGCGCGGTATATGCCGTGAACCATGAGGATGAAAAAGGGAAAGGTGGTAGCTTGGTGAAAGAAAAAGCGATGAACAACAAATCTGGCAGGCTATGGAAAGGGATAGCAAAAAACTGGCAGCTTTACCTGATGTTCGTGCCAGTGCTGGCCTACTTCATAATCTTTTGCTATGTGCCTATGTACGGTGTGCAGATCGCCTTTAAAGATTTTGCCGGCTCGCTGGGCATATGGGGCAGCCCCTGGGTGGGGTTTAAGCATTTTATCCGGTTCTTTAACGGCAGCAACTGCGGTATGATCATCTGGAACACCATTACCATCAGTCTGTATTCCCTGGCAGTGGGGTTCCCGGTGCCTATCCTGCTGGCACTCATGCTCAACGAGGTGCGTAATAAGCACTTTAAAAAGACCGTGCAGACCGTTACCTATGCGCCCTACTTCATTTCCATGGTGGTTATGGCCGGCATGATCATGCTGTTCCTGTCCCCCTCTTCAGGCATCATCAACACCGCCCGCAAGGCAATGGGGTTGGAAGTAGTCAACTTTATGTACGAGAGCAAATACTTCAAAACCATTTATGTGCTTACAGGTGTCTGGCAGAATGCGGGATGGGGCTCCATCATCTATCTTTCAGCCCTGGCCGGTATCGATCCCGCACTCCATGAAGCGGCGGTCATCGACGGCGCCTCCCGGATGCAGCGGATCTGGCACATCAACATACCGGGTATCCTGCCCACCGTGTGTATTATGCTGATCATGAACTGCGGCTCCCTGATGAGCGTAGGCTTTGAGAAGGTGTTTTTGCTGATGAACGACCTAAACCGTTCTTCGGCAGAGGTGATTTCCACGTACGTCTACAAGGTGGGGCTTACCCAAAGCCAGTATTCCTTCTCTACGGCGATCAACCTGTTCAACTCCGTAATCAACTTCATCACGCTGCTTACGGTAAATACCATTGTAAAAAAGCTGGATCAGACCAGCCTGTTCTGAGGAAGGGGGAGAATGCGTGTGAAAATCAAGCAAAGCAGGGGCGACCTGGCATTCGATATCATCAACACGGTTCTTTTGGTGTTGATCATGCTGGTGATTCTCTACCCGCTCTATTTTATCGTGATCGCTTCTTTGAGTGACCCCCTGGAAGTGTTGGCAGGCAAGGTGATCCTTTATCCAAAAAACTTCAGTGTAGATGCCTATGGCATGGTGTTTAAAGACGGCAATATCATGACCGGCTACCGCAATACGCTGTTCTATACGGTGTTTGGCACAGCCATCAATATCGCGCTGTCGGTACTGGCGGCATACCCGCTCTCACGCAGGGACTTTGTAGGCAAGAAGTTCTTTACCATGGTATTGACCATTACCATGTTCTTCAGCGGCGGTATGATCCCCCTGTACCTGACCGTATCCTCTCTGGGGCTGCTGGATACTATCTGGGCCATCCTGCTCCCTGGCGCTATCTCTGTGTGGAACGTGGTGATTATCCGTACCTACTTCCAAACCAGCATCCCCTTTGAATTGACAGAGGCCGCTATGGTGGACGGCGCGACCAACTTCCAACTGCTGTTCCGGGTGATCCTGCCCCTGTCTACACCGGTTATCGCGGTAATGGTGCTGTTCTATGGCGTGGCGCACTGGAACGCTTTCTTTAACGCCCTGATCTATATCAGCAGTAAGCAGCTTTACCCGCTGCAACTGGTGCTACGCTCTATTTTGATTCAGAACACCCCCTCGGATGAGATGATGGCAGACCTGGACAACGCAGCAAGCAGGCAACTCCTGGCCGAAACCATTAAGTACGCGCTGATCGTGGTGGCCACTGCCCCCATTATAGCGGTGTACCCCTTCTTACAAAAATACTTTGTAAAGGGCATTATGGTAGGGGCTGTAAAGGGATAACGAATATAACCGCCGGGGCTACAGCCACTGTAGGGCTGATGCCGCTCCGGGGAGCAAGGCGTAGGAAAGGAGGGTAAAGTGAGCAAGGCGAAAACCAGAAACCCAAAGACTTGAACGGAAACTACATGAGCGAGGAGGCTCACACAATGAAAAAGCAAATCAAGAAAATGTTGGCGATCCTGCTGGCTGGCGCTATGGTAGCGTCCCTGGCAGCCTGTGGCGGCGATTCCGGTACTTCTTCTGGCACAGGCAGTTCCAGCAGCACCTCGCAGGCCAGTTCCGGCAGTTCCGCATCCTCTGGGGACACTGCCTCCGAAGAAGGCGGAGATACTCCAGCGGTTATCGAGCTGACCGGCTTTGCCTGGGATGGTACAGGCAGTTCCAAAGTGGAATTTGGCGAGCGGGCGATCTTTGACCTGGCTGAAGAGGCTACCGGCGTGCGGGTAAACTTTGAAGTGGCCCCCACCGAGTCCTTCCAGGAAAAACTGTCCCTGAAGTTTGCCTCCAACCAGATCCCGGACGTGTTCTTTAAGTGTAATATGCAGCAGGCAGACATTACCAAGTACACGGCTGAAGGCACCTTTGTGGCTATGGATGATTACATGGACGCTGTCCCCAACTTTAAAAGTTACCTGGACAATGACCCCTCCATCGCCAAGAGCATCCGCCAGAGTGACGGCAAGATTTATGGGTTCCCCTACCTGGTCACTGCATCCCCTTCCCGTATTTCCCCCAAAATGTTTATCAACCAGAAGTGGATGGATGCCCAGAAACTGGAAATGCCCACCACGCTGGACGAGTTCTATGAACTGCTGAAAAAGATGAAGGAGTTTGACTTCAACGGTAACGGCGAGGCCGACGAGATCCCCCTTACAGCCAGCAGCTACCTGGATCCTATTACCGCATTGGCGGGTAGCTTTGGCCTGCTGAACCGGGGCACCGCCCAGCAGATTTGGGATATTGACCCCAAGACCAATGAACTGCGCTGCGTACGTACTGCCCCTGAGTATAAGGCAGAGCTGGAGTACCTGAACAAGCTGTATACCGAAAAGCTGCTGGATCAGGAGTACTTTACCAACGATATAGCGGCCATAACCGCCAAGTCGGCACAGAATATACTGGGCGTAGTTTTCTGCCACAACAACAACTATATGGGCGACTATGCCGATGATTACACCAACTTTGCCGCCCCGCTGGAGGGCCCCAACGGCGACAAGATGTTTAGTGCCCGCACCAACCCTGTAGCCGGCCAGAACTCCTTTGTCACAAAGAACAACCCCTATCCTACCGAAACCTTCCGTTGGATCGACTGGTTCTACTCAGACGAGGGTATCGCCCACTATTTTATGGGCATTGAGGGCGAAACCTTTGAAGATGATAGCAACGGCGAGCCCAAGTTTACCGATTTGGTCACCAATAACCCTGATGGCAAGAGTCAGGAAGAAGTTCTAGCTGAGTACACTGTGTGGGGCGGCGGTGCCAACCCCTCGGTGGCAGATGACCTGCACTTTGGTAACCACCTGATCCCCGAAATCACCGTGAACGCGGCACAGGCCATGATGGACTACACCCCCGAGGAAATTTGGGGCACCTTTAACTACTCCGTGGAGGACTCCGCCCGCCTGTCTGAGCTAAAGACGGACATTGATGCCTACATTGACGAGATGGCTGCCAAGTTCATTACCGGCGAAACCAGCTTTGACCAGTGGGATGACTACTGCGCCCGCATTGAGAGCATGGGCCTGGGTGAGTATCGTGAAATCGTGCAGCGTGCGCTGGACAACTACGAAAACAACTAAACTGGCGGGGTAGCCCCCTGTAGGGAGTGCGTATGTATTATAAAAGCAGATACCACATGACCAACGGCTTTCTGTCCCTGTCTTTTGACAGTTCCACCGGCGAACTGCTGGAATTCAACTGGGCCAGGACCGGCGAGAACCTTATCAAGAACCATTCTTACACCCTTCCACAGCCTTTTGCCATCCTGACCGGTGACGGTAGAACCCTGCGCCCTGGCGACGCTGACGCGATCTCCCGGTATCCTAAGCTGCGGGCACAGGTCGAGATAGGAGAGGAAGGTCGCTCTGCCCGGATCACTTACGGCTACCTTTGGGACGGCGCCCGCCCCTGTGCGGTAGAGGCCCAATATACGGTAGAGTTGCCGGAGGGTCAGGCGGACAGCGTTTGGAAACTGTCCCTGAAAAACAGTTCGCCTGCGGTGCTACAGGACGTGCGTTTCCCGTGCATCAACGGCGTTTACCTGGGGGAAACCTGGGAGGATGATACCCTGGTATACCCCTATGTGGCTGGCGTAAAGGTAAAAGACCCTGTTACGGCATTCTCCCGCAAACAAAAGGTGCTTTGCTGGAGGTGGCAGGACTATAAGTATATCTATACCCAGGAATCACTGGGTGGCCAGTTGCCCGGCGAGGAGGGCTTGTATGGAGTGGAAAACAACTACTCCGGCCTGCTCTCCATGAAGTGGCTGGACTACTACGGCAGTGGCTTTGGCCTCTACTTCGCCTGCCACGACCCGGCATTCGGCATATGCAACCTGCGGGCCGACACCCTGGGCGCGGACAGGCCGGGCATGAATTTCTCCTTTCGGCATCCTCTAAACCTGAAGATGGGGGAGGTCTGGCAGTCCCCCGCCACAGTGGCGGCCCTGCATGAGGGCGACTGGCACCAGGGCGCGGAGCGCTACCGGGCCTTCCACCGGACGGTATTGCCTGCCGGGAATAAGATGCCCGAATGGTTCAGAACCAGCCCAGGGCTGATGGCCCATTATGACTTCAAATACCAGAACGGCGGGGTAGTCCACCGCTTTGAGGATATCAACCGGCTACTGGACGAGGCACGGGAACTGGGCATTAACCATCTGCTGATGGCCGGCTGGCACCACGACGGGTTCGACCATGGTTTCCCGGAGTATTACCCTGCAGAGGATGTGGGCACCAGGGAAGAACTGAAAAAGCAGGTGACGGAACTTATTGAGCGGGGCGGGCATATTTGTTTCTACATCAACGCCCGGCTGGCCAACCTGAAGTATGAGCATCTGCGGGATTTCATCGCCAAAAACGGTATCCGTCTGGCAGACGGTTCCATTATGACCGAGCAGTACGGTACCGGCGACCTGTGCTTTGCCGCCATGTGTATCGGTAGCAAGGGCTGGCAGGATAAAATGGCGGATACGGTGCGCTATGTGACCGGGGATGACATCGGCATTGACGGTGTGTACCTGGACCAGTTGGCTATGGGTGCTGCCGGGTGGTGTACCAACCCGGACCATGACCACAGCTTTGGCCAGTGGAATGTAGGCTATCAAAAGCTGCTGAACCGCTTGCATACCCAACGTGAGCAAGACGGCAAGGGTGTGATCTCCACCATCCATGAGGGCTGCTCTGACTCTTACGGGCCCCTGGTATCCGGGCAACTGGTGTCAACTTTCTCCTATCACCACAACGGGGCTTTCCCGGAGATGTACCGCTATACCTTCCCGGAGCAGCGGCTGGTGGATATGCTCTACCCCGGCCAGAACCTGGCTATGCGGCCCGTCCACGTGGCCCAGGCCTCCCGCGCCATTATGGACCGGGCTTTCCGACTGGGTATGTACTACTGGATTTACGACCTGGTGGATGACAATACCTTTACACGGGATCCAGAGGGCTACCGCTATCTGCAAAAGATGATTGCGTTGCGGAAGTTCTGGCTGGAAACCTACGGCCAGGGCGAGTATCGGGATGTGGAAGGCCTCGGCCTGCCGGAGGGGATCCAGGCCGCCCGCTATCAGATGAAAGACGGCATTTTGATCGCCTGTGCCAACAGCACGGGTAAGCCCGCTATACTGGGGCTGGCAGGGCAAAACGCCCAAACGGCGGTATGCCATACCGTAGACGCCCTGGAAGGCGCGCCTGCCGGGATTAGCCAGACGGCGGAAGGCATAGCCATTCAGGTGCCTGAGGCGCCCTTGTCATTGATCTACTTGAAAGCTTAAAACCGGGGTGGGCGATAGCCCTATCCTGGCTCCAGAGCCAGGCCCTTATCGCCGGTTTCAGTATGGGAAACGGCTTGAATTAAGATCAAAGGGTACGCCATCAGGTGCTTTAGAGGCCCTTTGAGTATAAAAGGTGTGTAAACAGATCGCGTGCGGAGGCGGGCGGGTGTAGATGCCCCCGCCCGGCTTTGGCACGGCGCCGCCTTTAAACCAGTCTTTAGGGAGAGGATAGCATGGATTACGCGAATATGATAACCGAGCAGGCAAACCCTGATACGGCCGATATAGACCTGTGCAGTACACAAGAGATTTTAGAGCTTATCCACAAGGAAGACTGTAAGGTGGCTATGGCTGTGGGCAAGATCCTTCCGCAGATTGCCAAAGTGGTGGATGCGGCCGCGGACGGTATGCGCAAAGGCGGCCGGTTGATCTACGTGGGCGCTGGCACCAGCGGCAGGCTGGGGATTCTGGATGCTTCGGAATGTCCGCCAACCTTTGGTACAAGGCCTGAGCAGGTAGTGGGGATCATTGCCGGGGGCGATATTGCCATGCGCAATGCCATTGAAGGGGCGGAGGACAACGGCCAGATGGGTGCCGCAGACATTGAACGGATGAATGTGTGTGAGCATGATACGGTGGTAGGCATCACCGCCAGCGGCAGCGCCCGCTATGTGTTGGGCGCGTTAGAGGCTGCTAAAGCCCGTGGGGCAGTTACAGGGGCGGTATGCAATACCTTCCCTGGTGTGGTGGCATCGGCTGCGGATATTGCCATCATCCCGGTAACAGGCCCGGAGGCCATTATGGGCAGTACCCGTATGAAGGCCGGTACAGCCCAGAAAATGGTGTTGAACATGATCTCAACCGCTACGATGGTGCGTTTGGGTAAGGTGTACCATAATCTAATGGTAGATCTTGCGCCCAGTAATGCAAAGCTGCGGGATCGCTCCATCCGTATTGTGATGCAGGCCACGGATGTGTCCCGCCAGGAGGCGGAAGAGGCTTTGAAAAAGGCCCAGGGATATCCAAAGTTGGCCATACTGCAACTGCTTTGCGGCTGTGATATACAGACTGCCAGGGAATTGCTGGAAAACGAAAGCACGCTGCGCAAAGCGGTTAAGAATTATGAAAAAAGTGGCTGCGGGACACGCTCCGCGGTGTAAATAGGGAGAATACTATAAACATGGGATATGTCATTGGAATAGACGGGGGCGCAACCAAGACCCGCTGTGCCGCCTTTGACCATGAAATGCGGTTGTTGGCAGAGATGTTTGGCAAAAGCTCCAATCTGACCAGCCTTTCCCAGGAGGAGGTTCAGCGCAATCTGAAGGATTTGCTGGACCTTTTCTTCTTAAAAAGCGGCCTTCCGCCGCAGGGCTGCGTCTGTATCTGCCTGGGCTCTGCCGGGGCAGGCCGGGCAAGTGCCCGGGAAGTGCTGGAGGGAATTTTACAGAGAATACTGCCCCACAGCTTTGTCCTGGTTACGGACGATGCCATTTCCGCCCTAACCGGCGGGACCGGGGGCGGGCCGGGCATCTTGCTGATTTCCGGGACAGGTTCCATCTGTCTGGGACGGGACAGCCGTGGACAGGTTTGCCGAGCCGGGGGCTGGGGCCATGTAATGGGTGACGAGGGCAGCGGTTATGATATAGCCTGCCGGATGCTGCGGGCCATTGTCTGCGCCCATGACGGCCGGGAGGCCCCTACCTTGCTAACGGAAATGGTCTTTGACCACTGGGGCGTCCGTGATGTGGATCAGCTAACTGACCTGGTTTACCGCAGCGGGAAAGGAAAAAGTGAGATTGCATCTATTGCGTTTTTATGTGATTTAGGGTATGATAGAGAGGATAAAGCCGCCCGGCGTATTGTAGAAGAGTGTGCCCAGGAATTGGCGGCAATGGCACAGGCTGTGGCCCGGAGGCTGGCCTTGCCAGGGGAAGGGATGCCCTGCCTGGGGGCCGGCAGTGTATTGGAAAAATCCGCCTGCCTGCAGGAGCGCTTGCAGGCCCGGCTGGATGCCGGCGGGATGGGCTTGCGGCTGGCGGATTGCCGGCATGATGCTGCTTGGGGCTGCGCAAGGCTTGCCTGGGATCAGGTAGAGGGCACAAAATAATAAGGAGGTAGTTATGACCGGGGTGATGCTGCGGTTAAGCCAGAGAGTACATGACTTGTCGCCCTCTGAAAGCAAGGTGGCAAAGCACATTTTAGAGCAACCGGAGGGTGTTGTAGGGCTTTCGGTAGAGGAACTGGCCAGCCAAAGCGGTTCCAGCAAGGCGGCGGTTATGCGGCTGTGCAAGTCGCTGGGATGCAAGGGCTACCGGGATTTTTCCATTGGGCTAGCGACAGAGTTGGCTGTAAACCACAGCAATGGCAGCGCAGACGGATATACGGACATCAATGTGGGCGACACCGTGGAAACGATTGCCCGCAACGTAACCGCCCGCAACGGCAAGGCGCTGGAAAACTCCCTTTCACTGGTGGAGCCGGAGGCCTTACAGTTGGCGGCCGGTTGGCTGTATAACGCCCAGCGCATTGATTTCTACGGTGTGGGTGAGTCGGCTATTGTGGCGATGGATGCCCAGTACAAATTCATGCGTATCAACAAAAACTGTACAGCCTATGGGGATCCCCATATCCAGTTGACATCGGCCGCTAATTTGGGGGAAAAGGGGGTAGCGGTAGCCATCTCCTGGTCCGGTGAAACCAAAGAGGTAGTAGAAACCGCCCAAATGGCCCGGCAGAGCGGGGCAAAGGTGATCTCCCTTACCCGCTTTGGGCAGACATCTCTGGCCAAAAATTCGGACATCTGTTTTGGACTTAGCGCGCCGGAGGTGGCCATCCGTTGTGGGGCCATGAGTTCCCGCATTGCCCAGATGAATATGGTGGACATCATCTTTTCCTGCGTGGTCAGCCAGAACTACCATGAGGTGAAGGACTACCTGGAACGTACCCGGCTGGAACTGAAGAAGAAAAGGTCATAACGCCTGCCTGGGTAGGCGTTGCCTCCCCCTCAGATGCAAACTGTGAAAACTTTCTTACGTAAATGCCTCCTCATGCTACAGCCTGTTTGGGGGATCAATAAAAAGCCGTCCCTTTGGGGGCGGCTTTTTCGTGCCATAGGCGGGGTTCCACTATGACAGAGCGTTTGGGGGGCCTGCCCGTTGGCGGTCAATCACAGGTGCCGGACGTTATAGCCTGGCACCTATTTTGTTTTCCCGCAACCGGCGGGTAAAGCCGGTGGGAGGATTGTAAAGGCATTCCCTTTGCAAAACAGGCGGTTGCCTCTACCGGAGATCCTTTCCGCAATACTTAAGGTAGGCAACGGCAATACCCGCCAGCCCGATTGTGGCGCCGGCCACAGCAAAGGCCCCGTGCAGGTGGCCGTTAGCCACTATGTAGGAGCCGTCACAGTAACTGAAAGGCGTGATATACCGCAGGAAAGCGGCCGGCTCAGCGATGTTGGCAATCAGGTTGAAAAAGTATAAGATCGTGGCGATACCCAAGCCGGCCCCGGCAGCACCCTTCCGCAAAAATGCGGAGATGCCGAAACAGACGGAGGCTATTTCCAGTTGCAGCAAATAGTAGGCGCAGTGGAGCAGGGCCAATTCTTTCCAGGGGATGTCCTCGCCGGTTGTGGCAATAGAGCCTATGGAAAGGGCGAAGAGGAGCAGATTCATGGCGGTGATCTCCAGGAAGGCTGCCGTTAGCTTTTCCGTAAGCACCCGGGCCCGGCTGACCGGGTGGGCAAACAGGAACTCCGCAGTCCCTGTGGCCTCCTCTTTGCTAAGGGCACCCACCCCACACAAGGCTGCGTAAAACGCCCCGCCAAGCCCTAAAATATTGCCGCATTCGATGGCGTAGAAACCAATCAGCGTGCCAAAACCCAGCTTATCCATGCCAAAAGCAGCAGTAAATGCCCCCATAGAGGAAAACATATCGCTGAGGCCGTCCATCTCCGGTTTCATCTCAGGGAATAGGAAGATGCAGACAGCCAGCAGCGCCCCAATGGAGGCCGTCCAGATGCAGAAGGAGGCTAGCCCCTGTTTCAATTCATGCCGTACCAGCGTCATTGTTTGCCACCATCCTTTTCGTAGTAGTGGAGGAATACTTCCTCCAAATCCGGCTCAGACACAGTGAGGTCGGTAATATCCCCGGCGGCCAGCCTTTGCAGCAGTGCCCCCATTTCCCCATTATAGAGGAAACTTACCGCCCCATCGGCCTCCACCATATCCCGTATACCAGAAAGGCCTTGCAGGGCGGCGCTGCCGCGCAGGGCCACACGCCGGGCATTGGCTTTGGAAAGGGTTTCTATCCGGTCGCAGGCAATGACCCTGCCCTCGCGGATAATGGCCGCCCGGCCGCAGTGGTGCTGTATTTCTGACAGCACATGGCTGGACAGGAATATGGTAGCCCCTTCCTGGTTCCGCTCCTTCAAAATTTGGAAGAATTCCCGCTGCATAAGCGGGTCCAGGCCACTGGTGGGTTCGTCCAGTATCAGTAGCCGTGGCCTGCTTTGCAGCGCGCAGGCAATGGCCACTTTCTTCCGGTTGCCAAAGGACAACTCGTCTACTTTGCGGGCAGGGTCTAGCTGTAGGCGCTCACAGAGCCGGGATTGCTCGCCCGCACAGTCCATTTTCCGCAGCCCGGCCGAGAGCCGCAGTACCTCGCCGACCCTCATGCCGGGGTAAAACGTGGCCTCCGCAGGGAGGTAGCCCACCTCGCGCAAGATCTCCCGTTTACTGGTAACGATGTCTTTTCCGAAAATGGACGCACGGCCGCCGGTGGGGGAAATAAGCCCCAGCAGGGTGCGTATGGTGGTGGATTTGCCGGCGCCATTGGGGCCGATAAAGCCAAAAAACTCGCCCTCTGCCACCGAAAGGTCCAGGTCAATGATCCCCCGGACTTTCCCGTAGCGTTTTGTCAGTTGTACTGCCTTGATGATTTCCATCCGTTTCCTCCTTGCGAAGATATACGCTCCTCCAAAATTCCATCAGCCGGGTAAAGTCTTTTTCCATACGCCCCATATCCAAAGGGCCCCGCTGCACCATTTCCCACAGATACCCCTCCGTGGCCCAGTACATTTCTTGGTACATCATGGGGATATCCAGGCCCGGTACAAACTGGGCGGGGTCAAAATTCAGCCGGGCCTTGTCCGCCTTAAAATGGAAGTGCTTGTGGTAGCTTTGTTGCACAGCGGCACGGATAGTGGGGTCTGTTTCGTAAAAGGCTTTTATGGTAAAAGCGGCCATGTCCGGGTACAGCCGGATAAGCGCCATTTTGGCCCGCATACCCCGCTCCATGGCCTCAAACAGGCTATGCTGGCCATAGCAGTCCAGTTTGGCCAGAAAATCAATGGTGGTTTGGGCGCAGTGCTCCCATAGGAAGAGGTATAGCTCTTTTTTGTTGTGAAAGTAGTGGAAGAGCAGGGATTTGCTGATCCTGGCACAGCCTGCAATTTCGCTCATAGGGCTGTTTTTGTAGGAGTTTTGGGAAAATACCCGGTACCCGGCCCGGATGATGGCCTGCTGTTTTTCCTCCGGAAGGGAAAAGAATTTCTCGTTCATGGCAAACCTCCTGTTAACTGGCTGTCCCATCCTTTATTATACTCCGTTGACCGTTTTTGTGAAGGGGCCCCTGTGGAAAATGTGCGTGGCGCGAGCCAGGGGGGCGATGTATGGCGTATTCATACGCAGATAGGGGGCGGGTCTTAAGGGGGTATGGTGGGGATAATAGCAGGAAAGCACACCCATTCTGTGCAGGTATTGGCAGGGTGTGCTTTCTTATAATTGTATTATGTGCGGTATTTGTGTATAAAAATGCATCTGGGGGGCTTGGGGCGCAAGTATAGGGCGGGTATGTGGCTGGTAAAGCGGGGGTGGGTGGAAGGATGGTGCGGGGGGAATTGGTAGGCGGCGTGGTGTGGGTGTGGGGAGGAAGGCCGGAGGCTTTACAGGTGGGGAGAGGTTGTCCGGCGGGGGTGCGGTGGGGTGGTTGGCAGCGTGGGGATGGGAGGAAGGGTTGTGCGGGGAAAATGGTGGGGGTGTGGTGTGGGTGTGGGGAGGAAGGCCGGAGGCTTTACAGGTGGGGGGATTGTCCAGCGGGGGTGCGGTGGGGCAGTTGGCAGAGTGGGGATGCGTGGAAGGGTTGTGCGAAGAAAATGATGGGGGCGTGGTATGGGTGTGGGGAGGAAAGCCGGAGGCTTTACAGGTGGGGGGATTGTCCAGCGGGGGTGCGGTGGGGCAGTTGGCAGGGTGGGGATGGGAGGAAGGGTTGTGCGGGGAGATTGGTGGGTGGTATGGGTGGAAGGTTAGGGCTTTACAGGCGGGGAGGAGTTGCCCGGCGGGAGCCATAGGGCGAGCAGCACGGCCGCGAAGGCCCCGCTAAGCTTGGCGGCGATGAGGGGGCCCAGGAAGGCCGGCTCGGTGCTGGCCACGAAGGCCATATGCGCGGCCAGCAGGCTGGTGCCGCTGACCAGGAAGGCCCCTGCGGCTACCTTGCCCCGGCTGTCCATATCTTTGTACAGGGAGAGGGTGGGGAGGGCGCTGACTAGGGCCAGCAGGATGCCGGTAAGGCTTTGGGGCTTGAGGCCCAGCTTTTCCCCCAGCCAGGCAAAGGGGCGGGTGAGGGCCCGGCGGATCAACTCTGCCATAGGGAGGCTGCCCAGCAGGACCACGCCGATGGAGGCTACGGTGGCCATTGCCTCGCTGAGGGGGGCCATGCCGGGGACAGGGTTCCAGCCGGTCAGGGACTCTACCGCGGCCAGCACCAGGCCGATTGTGACCAGCCAGCGGATGCCCTCGGAAAGGAGGCAGAAACCTTTCACCATCTGCCGGGGGATGAGCCGGAGGCCCACAAACAGCAGCAGGGCCAGCAGGAATACCGGCAGGTTCTGCCACAGGCAGGCCGGAAGGGACAGGCCGCAGAGCAGCCCGCCGGTGGTGAGGCCCACGGGCATGGCGGCCAGCCCCAGCATGATCCCCCGTGCAAAGGCGGGGCGGTCCTCACGCAGGATGACCCCCATGCCCACGGGGACGGTGAACACCACCGTGCAGCCGAAAATGGCGGACACCACCAGCCCCGCGTAGCTGCCCATGCGGGGCTGGACGGCCAACTCCTGGGCAAGCTGGTAGCCGCCCATATCAATGGCCAGCAGGCTGCCGAACATGGCGGGATCCACGCCCATCAGCCGGTACAGGGGGACGATGGCCCGGCCCAGCCAATGGGCCAGGACCGGGGACAGGCAGATCATGCCCGCCATAGACAGGGCCATGGGGCCCAGCAGCATGAACCCGGTTTCGAATTTATCGCCATAGCCCCATTTGTTGCCCCGGAGGCGGTCTAGCCCGCCCAGGACAGCCCCCAGGGCCATGACGGCCATGAGTACTTCGTTCATGGTATTTTCCCCCTGGCAGCGCTAAAACCCGGTGAAGTTTTGGCGCATGGTGTCTTCGATCTCACGGACGGTGCGGGGGGTGGCGGCGGAGAGGTTTTCACAGCCGGTTTCTGTGACCAGGCAGTTGTCCTCCAGGCGGAAACCGATCCCCCATTCCTCGTGGTAGATGCCTACATCCACACAAAATACCATGTTGGGGGCAATGGTTTCGGGGGTTTCTACCACGTCGTGGACGTCAAAGCCCACGTGGTGGGCCCCGCCGTGCCACATATATTTGCCCACGTCCGCCACATCGGCCAGAACCCCGGCCTCTTTCAACTGTAGGGCATTATAGCGGCGGATCTCGCCGTCCACGTCCTTCATGGCCATGCCGGGGCGGATGATGCGGAACATATGGTCGGAGGTGGCCAGGGCGCATTCGTAAAGGAGCCGCTGCCGTTGGGAGAACCGGCCGTTGCAGGGCCAGCCCCGTGAAACGTCGGTCATCAGGCCGTCGTGCCAGGCGCCCACGTCGTTGAGGACCATGTCGCCGTCCTGGGCCTGGCCGCGGTAGGCGTAGTAGTGGATGCAGAAGTTGTTTTTGCCAGCCGAGATGATGGAGGGGAATCCGGGGCCGTGGGGGCCGTACTGGCCCAGGGTGTAGTCGAACACGGCCTTGTACTGGTACTCGTACATACCGGGCCGGGAGGCCTGCATCATGGCGGTAATGCCCGCGGTGGTGATGGCCTCGGCCTGGCGCATGGCGGCCAGCTCGCAGGGCTGCTTTAGGGTGCGCAGGCGGCGGATGGGGGCATTGGCGTCCTCGACCCGCAGGTGGGGATAGCTGCCGGCGGCACGTTTGAGCAGCAGGTGGGCGGGCGTGTCCCGATCGGTGGGGGCCACCCGGAACAGGTCCAGGTACAGATAGCGGAACCGGCCGCTGAAGGCCAGCCGGTGGAAGTCTTCCTGGAACCCGGCGGCGAAGGCGATGGTTTCGATGCCGGAAACCTCCGCGGCCTGGGCGGGCTGGATGCGCTCGCCGGTCCAGCGCTCGGCCATAAGGTCTGGGGGGAGCAGGTAGAGGGTTTCGGTTATCTGGCCGGCGCTGTCTTTCTGGACGAGGAGGGCCAACTCTTTCTGGTCCAGGCCGGTGAGGTAGAGGAAGTTGCGGTTGGTGTAAAAGGGGTAGAACTCGTCATTGGTCTTGCGGACCTCCAGGCCGGAGAACAGGGCCAGCAGGGAGCCGGGCTGCATCTGGCTGTAGAGCCGGGCACGGTTTTGGGTGAAGAATTCTTTTGTCATGGGAACCTCCCGTTTTTGTGGTTTATCTTACACTATATTAGCGAAAAAAGGGGAAAGCGTCAAGGGGGGCTTTTAAGGTCGTGGGGCGCTGCCCCACACCCCGCTTAAGAGGCTTTTTGGAAAAAGCCCCTTAAGGATCCGCAAAAACTTTTGTGGAGGGGGCTTTTAAGGTCGTGGGGCGTTGCCCCACACCCCGCTTAAGAGGCTTTTTGAAAAAAGCCTCTTAAGGATCCGCAAAAACTTTTGAGGAGGGGGGCGCGATGTGTTTCGTGGGCTTTGTTGTGAAATGTAGCAAAGCGCGTATACGCGTATATTAATTTTTATTTTGAATGGAAGTTGTGAAATGGAAAGGTTCTATTCACTTTTTTCAAGAGGGGATAGGGGTGGGGGGGAGCGTTGTGTAATATAAAGGGAAAGTGGGAATGGGGGGCGTTCAAACGGGAGCGCATGGAAGTTTTGTCCACTTTTTCAAAAGTGGTGGGGTTCTTAGGTGGCGATTTCCCGTCGCCGGCCGAGGCGGCAGCCGAGAATCAAAGCCCAAGAGTTGGCGTAGCCAACTCTCCGCCGCCGGAGGCAGCAGGAGGACAGCAGCGGAGGTAAGGGGTGGGAAGGTTGACAATAGACAATGTCATACGTTGTTATGCGTGGCGGGAGGGGAGGGGGGATTGGGGCGGGTTTGGCGGGTTGCTCAAAGTCGGGGGAGGCGGGTTGGTCATATTGAACGTGGGATTGTTATTTTGTATAAAGAAAAATAACGCTTTTTTTTTTTTTTGTGCTTATTGACAAAGTTATTTTTACGTGATATAATCAATCTCGACATAGATTATTAACATCTTGCCCCAAGCTGCTATGGGGCAGGTGGCAAGGAGGGAGCTCCCCAATGGCTGCAAAAGTAAAGACCGGCCCGCCCGCCACGCCTACCGACAAACAGAAAAAGCGCGGCGAAACCCTGAAACTGATGAGGAGAAACTATGAACTGTATATCTTCCTCATACCGGCCGTGGTGTTTGTTATACTGTTTATGTATATGCCGCTGTACGGCCTGCAGATCGCCTTTAAAAACTACCGGCCCGGCACCGGCATTTGGGAAAGCGCCTGGGTGGGGCTGAAGTGGTTTAAGCAGTTCTTCGCCACGCCACGCTGCTGGGAGATCATTAGCAACACCCTGACCATCAGCATTTACAGCCTGGTGGCGGGGTTCCCCTTCCCGATCATCCTGGCGATTATTTTGAACTATGTAAAAAACCTGAAGTTTAAGAAATTTGCCCAGACCGTGACCTATATGCCCTACTTCATCTCCACCGTGGTACTGGTGGCCATGATGCAACTGTTCTTCTCGCCCAGCAGCGGTTTTGTTAACACCATCATCAAAGCGTTTGGGGGCGAGGCCATTTACTTTATGGGCATTTCCAACTTGTTCCCCCATATGTATGTGTGGTCGGGCATCTGGCAGAGCATGGGGTACAGTTCCATTATCTACATAGCGGCCCTTTCCGGGGTGAGCCCGGAACTGCATGAATCGGCGGTGATTGACGGGGCCAACATCTTACAACGCATCTGGCATATTGACATACCCACCATTTTGCCCACCATGATTATCCTGTTGATTATGAGCCTGGGCAATGTGATGAATGTGGGCTACGAGAAGGTATTCCTGATGCAGAACGACCTGATTGCGGATGTGTCGGAGATCATTTCTACCTATGTGTACAAGATCGGCCTTGTAAGTAACCAGTTCAGCTTTTCCACTGCCATTGGCCTGATGAACAACCTGATCAACTTCACCATCCTGGTTGCCGCCAATAAGATCTCCAACAAGATCTTTGGCTCCGGCCTGTGGTAAGGAGGGAAACATACTATGGCGAGAAACCCTAACGCGATCAAAGAACCTGCCTTTGACCGGGCCTTTTATATGATCACCTTTATTTTGCTGCTGCTGCTGCTGGTGGTCATTATCTACCCCCTGTGGTTTGTGCTGATGGCCTCCTTCTCGGACGCCCAGTATGTGAACAACGGTACCATTTTGCTGTACCCCCGTGGCTTTACCTGGCTGGGCTATGAACGTACCCTACAGGACCCGAAAATCTGGATGGGCTACGGCAATACCATCCTTTACACGGTGGGCGGTACGGTGATCGGCACTTTTTGCACGGTGCTGGCGGGCTATGCCCTTTCCCGGAATGACCTGCCGGGAGCTGGGATTATTATGAAAGCCTTTGTGTTTACCATGTACTTCCAGGGCGGCATGATCCCCTTCTATATCATTATCAACAACCTGCACTTATATAATACCCGGTTCCTGATGGTGATCATCAGTTGTATTTCGGTGTATAACATTATATTGGTGCGCTCTTACTGCGCCTCTACGCTGCCGAAAGACCTGTTTGAGGCGGCCTCCATTGATGGCTGCGGCAACACGCGGTTTATGTTCCAGATCGTATTCCCGCTTTCCAAAGCCATTGTGGCGGTGATTGCCCTGTACATAGCGGTGGGCTACTGGAACTCCTACTTCTATCCTATGATCTTCCTGAGCGACTACAACAAGTTGCCGTTGCAGAACGTGCTGCGGGAGATCCTGCTGGTAGCCAACATGAACACGGCGGATACGGGCACAGACCCTATGGCCGCCCAGCGGCTGGCCCAGATGAGCAGCGTGATCAAGTACTCGGCGATTGTGATCTCGACGGTGCCTATCATCTGCGTGTACCCGTTTATCCAGAAGTACTTTGTGCAGGGCGTTATGATCGGCTCTATCAAGGGCTGACGGGCCGCCCGGCCCCCTATGGCCGTTAAGCCGCGCCGGGCTGCCCCGGCGGAGGCTGTCGGATAAACACGTCTTGCAAAAGACGAAAACCAAAATTCTCTGTATCAAGGAGGAAAACCATGAAAAAAATTCTTGCACTGCTGCTGTGCCTGGCCCTGATGGCCACGGTACTGGCAGCCTGCGGCGGGGACAGCGGGTCTTCCAGCTCGTCCGCGGCGCCTGAGTCTTCATCCCAGACGGAAAGCTCTGAGGCAGGCGACGACGCCAGCGAGCCGGAGAGCAGCGACGCCGGGGAGCCCTCTGGCGAAGCGGTGAACGGGACCAACCCCGGTACGGCTCTGCCTATTGTCAACGAGCCTGTGACGCTGAAGATCGCCAAAGAGCGGCATATGCTGGACACCACCAAGAGCTACAACGAGAAGGCCAGCTTTAAGAACATTACCGAGGAAACCGGCCTGACCTTGGAGTTTGTGGAACTGGCTGCCGGTACTGCCGCTGAGAAAGTGCCCCTGATGCTGGCCGGCGGCGATATGCCCGACGTGTTCTGGGGGCTGCTGAGCGACGCGCAGATTTTGCAGAACGAGGACCAGTTGGTTAAGCTGGAGGGGATGCTGGACACCTTTGCCCCCAACTGCATGAAAACCTACAGCGAACTGGGCATTGACTGGCGGACCATCGCCACCACCCCCAGCAACCACATCTACGGTATGCTGGGCCGGTATGAGTCTTTGTACGAGAACACCGGTGACGGCATCCAGATCATCAACAAGAAGTGGCTGGACGCGGTGGGCAAGGAAGTGCCCA
Organism: Acutalibacter caecimuris; assembly: GCF_034335085.1. Lineage (NCBI taxonomy): Bacteria > Bacillati > Bacillota > Clostridia > Eubacteriales > Acutalibacteraceae > Acutalibacter > Acutalibacter caecimuris. The sequence continues at coordinate 57,942 of NZ_JAWXXJ010000005.1, forward strand.
CCACCCTGGACGAGTACTATGAAGTGCTGAAGGCCTTTAAAGAGGGCGACCCCAACGGCAACGGCCAGGCGGATGAGATCCCCTACTGCTTTGCGGAGGATATGTGGTGCGCTTCCATCACCAATGACATTGGCATTTGGGGCATTGGCAACGGCTACGGCGACACCAACTCCAACTTCCATATCCGCGACGGCAAGGTGAGCCCCACGGTGAATACCCCCGAATACCGGGAGTACCTGGAGTTCTTCCACAAGCTGTATGCAGAGGGCCTGATTGACGCGGAAGGTTTCTCTCAGAACACCGAGGTGTTCTCCAACAAGATCAAGAACAACCAGGTAGGTACCTACTATAGCTGGACTGCTTTGGAGTACCTCTCCAGCGAGCAGGAGAAGGATTGGGTCGTGCTGCCCACCCTGTCTGCCAAAGAGGGCGTACAGCCGGTTGCCAACGGCGAAGTGGACCGGTCTACCATCCAGAAGAACAAGTGGGTTATTACCACCCAGTGCGAGCACCCCGAAGCCGCCCTGCGGCTGTGGGACTACCTGGCCCGCGACGCGGAGAGCAAGATGACCGTTGCCATAGGCGAGAAGGGCACCCTGTGGGACGAGTACGAGGATGGCAGCGGCTACTACTTTGTAGTGCCTGAGAACACCAGCCCCGAATACACCTTTGAGCACATGAAGTACACCCTGGGCACCGTAAATGACCCCCCGCTGATGACCAAGGCCGAGACCCCCAAGAACGACGGGGATATCTCCCCTGCTGCGGCGCTGCGCGACAAGATGGTTGCCGAGGTTGACAAGGACTTTGTGCCCAAGAGCGGCCAGTTGCCCCAGGCCTATGTGAGCCCTGATGCGATCGACGAGCGTTCCTTTATTGAAACAGATCTGAAAGCCTATATCAAGCAGTTCCGTTCGCAGGCCATTATGGACGGCTTTGATGACGCTACCTGGGATGCTTACTGCAAGCGTTTGGACGATTTGCAGTATGGCGCCTGGTTGCAGTGGTACCAGGACTTTATGGATGGCAAACTGTAAAGAATAAGGCTTTACAATCATAGCTATCAACCGCCGCCCGGAGGGTCAGGAACCTGCCCTTCGGGCGGCGTTCCTTGATAGCGTGGCATCGGCAAAAAATATACGCCGAGAAAGGAAAAGTACCTATGAAAACCCCTTTTAACCGCATTTTGTATGGCGGTGACTACAACCCCAACCAGTGGCCCAGGGAGGTTTGGGAGGAGGATATGCGGCTGTTTAAGCAGGCGGGTATCAACTCTGCTACGGTGAATGTGTTCTCCTGGGCGAAATTGCAGCCTGCTGAGGAGCGCTATGATTTCTCTGAGCTGGACGACATCATTGCCATGCTCAGCCGGGAGGATATAGACATTGTGCTGGCGACCTCTACCGGGGCTATGCCTGCCTGGCTGGTGAAAAAGCACCCGGAAGTTACCAGGGTGGACTTTGAGGGCCGGCGGCATAAGTTCGGCCAGCGGCACAACCACTGCCCCAACAGCCTGGTATACCAGAAGTTTGCCGGGCAGTTGGCCGGTGAACTGGCGAAACGCTACGGCAAAAACCCCCATGTGGTCTGCTGGCACATCAACAACGAATACAACACCGGGTGCTATTGCGAAAACTGCGAGAAGGCTTTCCGGGTGTGGCTGCGGAAAAAGTATGGCAGCCTGGACGCCTTGAACGCCGCCTGGAACACGGAATTTTGGGGGCACACCTTCTACGACTGGGAGGAGATTGTGGCGCCCAATAACCTGGCCGACGGCATGGGCTCTGGCTGGACCCGGAAAACGGCTTTTGCGGGCATCTCCATTGACTATGACCGGTTCCTCTCGGACAGCCTGCTGGAAAATTATAAGCTGGAGCGGGACGCTATACGGGCGTACGACCCGGACACGCCCATTACCACCAACCTGATGGGTACCTACAAGGGGCTGGACTACTTTAAGTGGGCCAAGGAGATGGATGTGGTTTCCTGGGACAATTACCCGGCCTACAATACCCCGTGGAGTTCTACCGCCATGCGCCACGACCTGATGCGCGGGTTGAAGAATCAGCCGTTTATGCTGATGGAGCAGACCCCCAGCCAGCAGAACTGGCAGCCGTATAACTCGCTGAAACGGCCCGGCCAGATGCGGGCCCAAAGCTACCAGACCATCGCCCACGGCGGGGATACCATCCAGTTTTTCCAGTTGCGGCGGTCAAAGGGCGCCTGCGAGAAGTTCCACGGGGCGGTGATCAGCCACGCGGGCAGCGGGGATACCAGGGTGTTTAAGGAGTGCGCCCAACTGGGCGCGGAATTGCAGGCCCTGGGCACCGAACTGCTGGGCGCGGACAGCCCGGCAGAGGTGGGCATCCTGTTTGACTGGGACAACTATTGGGCGCTGGAATATACCAGCGGACCCAATGTGGACCTGAAGTATGTGGACCAGATTCACCAGTATTACCGGTACTTCTACGAGCGGCATATACCGGTGGATATGGTGCCGGTGGACGGGGACTTCAGCAAGTATAAGGCCATTGTGGCCCCGGTACTATACATGGTGAAGGAGGGCATGGCCCAGGCCCTGGAGCAGTATGTGGAAAACGGCGGCACGCTGGTATCGGGCTTTATGAGCGGCATTGTGGACCAGAGCGACAATGTGCACCTGGGCGGGTACCCGGGGCCGCTGCGCAGGATGTGCGGGCTGTGGGCCGAGGAGATAGACGCCCTGGCCCCGGAACAGACCAATACCATGCTGTTCCCGGACGGCAGCCAGTGCAAGTGCAGCCTGGTGTGCGACTTGATCCGCCTGGAGGGCGCGGAGCCTTTGGCCAGCTATGGCGAGGACTTTTACGCCGGTATGCCTGCCGCTACAAAGAACCGGTTTGGCAAGGGGGCGGTATACTATGTGGGCACCCAGCCTGACGGGTCGGGGCTGGCAAAGCTGCTGAACGGTTTTGTGGCCGACGCGGGGGTATGCTCGATTATGGAGGAGAATACCAGCCTGGAGGTGACCCGCCGGGTGAAAGAGGGGAAGGAATTCTGGTTCCTGATGAACTTTACGGGGGAGGATCAGCCTTTGCCGGAGAGTTTCCAGGGGGAGAAGGATATCCTGACCGGGGAAGTGGCCCCGGCGGTACTGAAACCCTATGATACTTTGCTGATCAAGCGCTAAAAGAACAAAAAGAGGCTGGCTGCCATTTGGCAGCCAGCCTCTTTTATGCGGAAAAACGTGGGAAGTAAGGGGGATGGGGGCGCTAATAGCGGCAGTCGAAGTGGAGGAAACGGGCTTTGCTGCCGGCGGCACCCTGGGCGAATACCCCGAAGAAACACCCGGTAAAGGTGCCGGCCATGACCTCGGTGGAGAGGAGCTGGCTGCGGCCGTGGCCCAGCTCGATGGGCCCGCTGCCCTGGGGGCTGACAGAGAAGGTGTAACCCTGTTTGGTGCTGCTGATTTGCAGGCGCACGGCGCCGTCGCCGGGCAGGGTGACGGGCGGGGTTTCTGTGACCATGTCGCAGACGCGCTTGCGCAGCAGGACCTGCCGCTGCCCGTTTTGGGTGGTTATGAGCAGGTCGTAGTGCTGCTCGTTGGTGTGGAACACGGTAAGGCCGGACTGGGCGCCTTCCTGGGGGGAGGGCTCCAGCAGGGCGGTAACCTGGGCGTCAAACTGGCGCTGGCGTACCCCGGCAAAGGTGGGTGAGCCCAGGCTGTCCAGGTCATCGCTACAGGCGGCCAGCACCAGGCCCTGTTCAAACCGGTAGTTTTCCGGGCGGGGATTGCGCAGATGGGCCCAATCAGCCGGGAACCGGGACATTTGGGTGAAAGCGGCCGCCACGGAGAAGGGGTTTTGGGGGACAAAGCCGTCTGCGCCGGGGACAGCGCCGGGGGTATCTTGGGTGCACATTTGGGCGGTTATGGGCTTGCCGCCATTGACCACCGGCCAGCCGTCTACCCACTGGACCGGGGCCAGCATGGTTTCCCGGCCGATATGGTGTAGCTGGCCCTGGGTGGGCCGTACGGCGTGGAACAGCAGCCACCAGTTGCCCTGGCTGTCCTCTACCAGGTCGGCGTGGCCGGTGCCCTGGATGTCCACATAGCCGGGGCCGCACATCTCTTCGTAGCCGGGCATCAGGTTGCGGTGGGTGAGGATGGGGTTGTGGGGGCAGCTTTCGAAGGGGCCCCACACGTTATCGGACCGGGCGATGGTTTCCATATGGCCGTACTCGGTGCCGCCCTCGGCGATCATCAGGTAGTACAGGCCGTTGACCTTATACATATGGGGCCCCTCCGGGCACTTGCCACCGGTGCCGTACCAAATGGGCCGGGTTTCGCTCAGGCGCTTGCCGGTGTCGGGGTCCAGCTCAAACTGGCCGATGCACTGGCCGTCCGCGGCGTTGTGGGTGCCCACGTAGTAGCAGCGGCCGTCGTCATCCCAGAAGAGGGAGGGGTCGATACCCATCTGATCCAGCAGGATGGGGTCGCTCCAGGGGCCGTGGATATCGCCGGTATGGACGATGAAATTTTGGAGGGGCTGGCCTACGTTGGTGGTGATCATGTAAAAACGCCCGTTATGGTGCCGGATGGTTGGCGCGAATATCCCGCCGGAGGTGCGGCAGCCGGTAAGGGGTAGCTGGCCCTGCCGGGTGAGTACATGGCCGATTTGCTGCCAGTTGACCAGGTTGGCGCTGTGGTAGAGGGGAACCCCGGGGAAGAACTCGAAACTGCTGTTGACCAGGTAGTAGTCTGCCCCGACCCGGCAGACGCTGGGGTCCGGGTAAAAGCCGGGAATGACCGGGTTGTGATATTTCATAGCGGCGCCTCCTGTTGTGGGAGAGTTTTGTCAAATTATACCATATGGGTGGGGGGTTGTCAAGGGCGGGGCGGGGAGTGGGGATCAACCAATGGTTTAGTATTTGCAAAAACGGCGTGGTTGTATTCAACCGGCGTTTTTGGTATAATTCAACCATCAAGAGAAATGAGGTGGTGGAATGACCGGCTTATTGCAGGAAAATATTGCCGCCCTGCGCAGGGAACGGGGGCTTACCCAGGAACAACTGGGGCGGATGTTGGGGGTTTCTGCCCAGGCGGTGAGCAAGTGGGAGAAGGGCGGCGCGCCGGACGTGGAACTGCTGCCCCTGCTGGCCGAAAAGCTGGGCGTGACCATTGACGGGCTGTTTGGCCTGGATGGGGCCAAACAGCTGGACGCGGGGGAGGCGCTGGGCCGGTGGCTGCGGTCCCTGCCGGAGAGGGAGCGGATGGGGCGGCTTTGCCGCCTGGTGTGGGATCAGATAAGCTGCTTTTTGCCTAAGGGCCTGGACGTACCCAAAATGGAATACCCGAAAAGTTGCCGCACCACTGTGGAGGGCAAGGAGCAGATTATGTATACGGAGATACGCGGGGGCGGCGGGCTGCTGGTGGACGTGCACGCCGAGGATATGGCCTTTGTGACCTTGTGGCCGGAGCCGCCCCAGGGCTATGCGGCCTTCTTTGCGCCGATGGACAAGTATCGCAAGCTTTTTGCGGTGCTGGCAAAGCCCTGCTGCCTGGAACTGCTGGACAGCTTGTATTGGCGTAAATCCTATTATTTTGTCCCGCCGGTGATTGCCCGGCAGTCCGGGCTGCCGCTGGAAACAGTGACCGCGCTGCTGGAGGAACTGGAGGGGCTGGAGATTTTGTGGTCTATGAAACTGGAACTGGAAGAGGGCGAGGTAAAAGCCTATAAGCTGGCCGAGCCCCTGACTTTGGTGCCCTTTTTGCTCTCGGCCCAGGGGTTTATGGAAACCAGTTGCAACTATATGTACTTTTATGATGACGAGGACCCGTTGCTGCGGGGCGGGAAATGGAAGAAACAGGAGGATGGGGAACAATGAAAAAGCGGAGTAAAAAGAATACGGCCACTTTGACGTATTATCTTAGAAAATTCCATAGGCCGGTGATTTTGGCGGTTTTGCCGCTGCTGGCTATTTGCGGGGCACAGGCCGGGGCTTCGCTGGTGACGGCGCAGGTGTTCCAGCGGGTGTTTGAGGGGGATCTGGCCGGTATGGGCCGGTGGATGATGGTGCTGGCAGGGGTATGGCTTGGCGTAATGGGGTTTAGCGTTTTGTGGGAGTTGTTGCAGGCCCGGACGATCCGCCGGCTGAACAATGCCCTGCGGGAGGACATGGCCGCCACGCTGGCCGGTATGGGCCATCAGGCGTACCATAGCACAGCTACGGGGGAGTACCTCTCCCGGTTCACCAACGATGTGAACCAGATTGAGAACCTGGCTTGGAAACCCTTCTTTCAGTTGGTGGAGATGGGGGCTACGGCGCTGTTCAGCGTGCTGGTGTTGCTGGCCATCCACTGGTCGCTGGTACTGGCGGCACTGGTGACGACGGTGGTGATGCTGTTTGTGCCCCAGCTTTTCAACAAGCGGATGGAGCGCCTGGGGGAGGCGTGCGCCCAGGCCCAGGCCGCTGCCACTGGCAGCCTGAAAGACCTGCTTGCGGGCTGGGACGTGCTGCGTTCCTTTGGGCGGGAGAAACGCTTTTTTGACTGCGCCGGCCAGGCCAGTGAGCAGATTGAGAAACCGCGGTTCCGGCTGGCCTACAGGAAAGGGCTGGTTGGGGCCGGGGTGGGCTGCGTCAACGTGGTTTGCCAGCTACTGGTTACGGGGCTGGTGGGGCTGCTGGCCATTTGGGGCTATACCCAGGCGGGCTCTCTGGCGGCGGGTGGCAACCTTTGCGGGATGCTCTCGAATGCGCTGGGGAGTATTGCGGGGCTGCTGCTGTCCTTCTCCTCGGCCAGGCCGTTTTTTGAGAAGATCACCGTGGGCGGCAGTGGGGGCCGGGACGGGGAGGAAAGGGGCCTTGCGCCTATCAGCCAGGGGATTTCTGTAGAGGGGCTGGCTTTTCAGTATCAGGAAAGGCCGGTGCTGCGGGATGTTGACCTTGCTTTTCAAAAGGGCGGCAAGTATGCCCTGACCGGGCCCTCGGGCTGCGGAAAATCTACCCTGCTCAAGCTGCTGATGGGCTGGTTGCCGGGGTATACGGGGCGCATCTGCTGGGACGGCCGGGACATACGGGACTGCACCCCGGAACAGTTGCAGCGGCAGATGGGGTATATTGAGCAGAATGTATTCCTATTTAACGGGACGGTACGGGACAATATTACGCTGGGGGAGGCTTTTACGGAAGAGCAGCTACAAAAGGCCCTGCGGGACAGTGCCCTGGCGGGCGACCTTGCCGCCATGCCGGAGGGGCTGGATACGCCGGTGGGGGAGGAGGGGCAGAACCTTTCCGGCGGGCAGAGGCAGCGGGTGGCCATTGCCAGGGCGTTGATCCATGAGCGCTCCATCCTGCTGGTGGACGAGGGCACCAGCGCGCTGGATCAGGACAATGCGGACATGGTAGAAGAGAGCCTGCTGGCAAACCCGGACCTGACGCTGATTTTGGTAAGCCACCACCTGACGGACCGGCGGAAGGAGCAGTTTACCAGGGTGTATGAACTGCCCGGCCTGTAGGCGCCGGTCAGCGGCTAGGCGGGAACCGTACCGTGACAGTGGTGCCCGCCTCCGGGCTGCTGTGTAGGGTGATCTCCCCGTGGTGGATGATGACAGCGTGCTTGACGATGGAGAGCCCCAGGCCGGTGCCCCCGGCCTCTTTGGAACGGCTTTTATCGACCCGGTAGAAACGCTCAAAGATCCGCTCCTGCTGGTCCGGGGGGATGCCGATGCCTGTATCGCTGACCGTGAGGAGGGCGTTGCCCTCTTCGACGGCGGTGCGGACACGGACGCTGCCGCCGGGGTGGTTGTACTTAATGGCGTTATCGCAGAGGTTGTAGACGATGCTGTGCAGCAGTTGCGGGACGCCCCGCAGGGGGGCCGGCTGCCCTTCCAGGTGCAGGGAGATACCGGCGGCTTTGGCTGTGGGCTCCAGGCTGTGCAGGGCCTGGGCGGCGGTATCGTGGAGGTCCAGGGCCTCCCAGCGCATATCCTTGGCGCCTTCGTCCAGATGGGCTAGGTTGAGGACGTCCTCGACCAGGCGGACCATGCGCTGGGCCTCCCCGTAGATTTTACCGGCGAAGGGGGCGATGTCTGCCGGGCCGGCCATGCCGGTTTGCAGCAACTCGGCGTAGCCGGAAATGGCGTGCAGGGGCGTTTTTAACTCGTGGGAAACATTGGCGGTAAACTCCCGGCGAAGCTGCTCGGCTTTGTCCAACGCCGCCTGCTTTTGCTGCAAGGCGGCCGCCTGCCCTTTTAGCTGCTGCTGCTGGCTGCCAATGCGCCCCAGCAGGGGGGATAACTCCGGGTAGCCGCGGTTTTCGGTGGGGTGGTCCAGATCCAGCCGGTTTAGGGGGCTGACGATGCTTTTGGACAGGCGGTGGGCCAGGATGACGGACAGGGCCACGTCCACAACGCAGATGGCCGCCACCGGCTGGAGCATCCCAAGCATCAGCGTGAGCAGGGAACTTTGGGCGATGGAGAGGCGCAGGACTGTCCCGTCCGGCAGCAGCCGGGCGCTGTAAAGGTACCGCTGGGTCAGGGTGGCGGAGGTGCGGGTGCTGGCACCGTAGCCACCGGAGAGAGCGTCCATGACCTCTTGCCGGGCCAGATGGTTTTCCATCTCCCCGGGGCTGGTGACGCTGTCGTACAGCACGCTGCCGTCCGCGGCGATCCAGGTGATGCGGTATTGGCCGGCGGTGAGGCTTTCCAGGTACTGGCGGCCTCCGGCCTCTACGCCACGGGCGGCCAACTCGGTTTGGATTTTCAGTTGGTTCTGTTGCAGGGCGGAAAAGTAATCGTACAGCACAGAGAGGAAGAGCAGTGCGCTGGCCGTAAACACGCCCAAAGCCACCAAAAGGATGGTGCGGAAGATGCGTTTTGTCATAAGCGGCCTCCTATCCGGTAGCCCACGCCCCGTACGGTTTCGATCAGGTCGCCACAGGGGCCCAGCTTGGCCCGCAGGGTGCCGATGTGGACGTCGACCGTGCGGGTTTCGCCCACGTAACCGGCGCCCCATATTTGGGTAAGTAGCTGGCCGCGGGTGAAAACCTGGCCGGGGCTGGCCAAAAAGGTGTAAAGCAACTGGTATTCTTTCAGGGTGAGCTGTACCGGCAGACCCTCGGCTAGGACCGTGTGGGTACGGGGGTTGAGCTCGATGCTGCCGGCACACAGGGGGGCGGCCTCCCGCGGGGCTGCCCGGCGCAGCACGGCCCGGACCCGGGAAACCATCTCCATCATACCAAAGGGCTTGGCCAGGTAATCGTCCGCGCCCAGATCCAGGCCGATCACCTTGTCGTATTCCGTGCCCTTGGCGGTGGTCATAATGACCGGCAGGGACTGGGTGGCCGCGCCGGCCCGCAGCCGCTTTAAGATGGAAACGCCGTCTTCACCGGGGAGCATAATGTCCAAAAGGACCAGTTCCGGCGACTGTAGCCGGAGCGCGGCCCAAAAGGCCGGGGCATCCGGGAAACCAACGGCCTGGAAACCTGCCGCTTGCAGGGTATAGAGCATCAGGTCGCGGATGCTGCCGTCATCTTCTACACAATAGATCATTTGCCTGTATCCTCCTGATTTTGGCGGGCGGTTGGCCCGTAGGGTGGCTGGGAACCATTATACACGAAGGGGCGGGCCTGCGCTATACCGGTACGGCATATTTTTTCAGGTAGGCGGCATATTTTTCGCCAAAGGCCGGGCTGCTGTCCCGGAACTCCCGCAGGGAAGCGTGGAGGTTCATGGTTTGGGCGGACATATCCATGACGCAGCCGGCAATGTTGGAGCAGTGGCCGGCGGTGCGGCCCAGGTCGGTTAGGATATCGGACCACACAAAGCCCGCGCCGATGGAACAGGCGCCCTCCTGCATACGCAGGATATGGCTGGTGCGCAGTTCTTCTTGCAGGATATCAATAACCTGCTCCAGGGGCTCTACGCATACGGCGGCGTTTTGGTCGTTGGAAAGGAAGGCGGACAGGGTGTGGTCCAGGATTTCGCCAGTGGCGGCGGCGATGACTTCGAACTGGGCCTGGGCCTCCGGCGTGAAGGAGATGCCCTTGCCCCGGAGCTCTTCGGCGGAGAGCAGCAGGCCAACACTGTGGTCGGCGATGCGCTCGAAGTCGCCGATGATCTTCAAAAGCCTGGTGGCCTCCATGCTGTCGGCCGCGCTGATACGCTGGGCACTCAGGTGCACCAGATAGGTGCCGAGGATATCTTCATAGTGGTCGGTAAGGGCCTCCTTTTCCCGGACGGAATCTGCTAGGGCGGGGGAGTAGGCAGCAAAGGCGGACAGGCCCTCTTTGAGGGCGGAAACGGCGGCGCCGGCCAGCGCGGCGGCCACCTCACGGCCCTGCTCCAGCGCGATGGAGGGGGTGGCGAAAAGGCGCTCGTCCAACTCTGCTTTGCCCCCGGCATCCCTGCCGTCGGGGATCAGGCGGATGACCAGCCGCTCCAGCAGGCCGGAAAGGGGGAGCATCAGCAGGGTGCACAGCAGGTTGAAGATGGAGTGGGCCACGGCGATGCCAAACAGGGAGGCAGGGGCCTCCAGGAACGCGGGGGCCAGAAGGGCCCTGGCCAGGGAGAACACAGCCAGCCATACGGCCGTGCCGATGACATTGAAGGCCAGGTGTACCAGGGCCGCCCGCTTGGCGTTTTTATTGGCCCCCACGGAGGAGAGGATGGCTGTGACGCAGGTGCCGATGTTTTGCCCCATGATGATGGGGACAGCCGCCCCGTACGTGACCTGGCCGGTGGCGGCCAGCGCCTGTAAGATACCCACGGAAGCGGAACTGGACTGGATGATGGCCGTGAGAACCGCGCCGGCCAGCACCCCTAAGACCGGGTTTTCGAACAGGAGGAACAGGGACTGGAAACCGGGCGAGCGGCTGAGCCCGGAAACTGCGCCGGACATGGTTTCCATGCCGAACATCAGCGTGGCAAAGCCCAGCAGGATGGCGCCGGTGTCCTTTTTGCGGGGGCTTTTGCAGAACATATAGCACACAACGCCGATGAGGGCCAGGATGGGGGTGAAGGAGGAGGGCTTTAGCAGCCGCACCCAGAAGGCGTCGCTTTCGATACCGGCGAGGCTTAAGACCCAGGCGGTTACGGTGGTGCCAATGTTAGCCCCCATGATTACGTGGATGGCCTGCCGCAGGGCCATCAGCCCGGAGTTGACAAAGCCTACCACCATGACCGTGGTGGCCGAGGAACTTTGTATGACCGCCGTAACCCCCAGCCCTGTAAGCAGCCCGGCGGCCTTGCCTGTGGTAAGTTTGCCCAGGATATCCCGGAGCCGGTTGCCGGCCCGGCGTTCCAGCGCCTGTCCCATTACGCTCATGCCGAACAGGAACAGGGACAGCCCGCCCAGCATTTCCAAACCGTTAAATATGTCCATGATCTTGCTCCTTTCCATTGCTATGGTGCCCGCATAATGAAAGGATAACAATGGCAGTTCAAATCTGCTATCAAAATCATGTAAAATCTATGTAAAGTTGCGGCAGGGGCTGTGGATGGCCCCTTGCCAAAACAGGCGCGGGGCCTTTTGGCCCTGCGCCTGTTTGTTATATGGCGGTCAAGCGGCGGGGTCCATCTTTTTGGCTTTGTGGATCCATTTGCCGCTTTTCAGCCGGAATACCAGCCATACGGATTTGATGATAAAGTCGATGCGCAGGGCGATGAGCACCCAGGCCGCGGGCAGGTGCAGCACCAGCCCGGCCAGCGCCCCCAGCGGCACCGAGGCCACCCACTGGAAGATAATGTCCGCCACCATAAGGAACTTGGTGTCGCCGCCGCCCCGGAGAATGCCCTTGGACAGGGCGCTTTGTACGGCCTGGAAGAATACGATGACAGCGCTGGCCTCCATCATGCGGATGGTGATATCCACCGTGGAGGGGGCGATCTCATAGAGGCCGATGGACCATTCGCCCAGGACCAGCACCAAAATGCCGCCGAATATGCCGATGAATACCGAGAGGATCAGGAAAGTCCAACCCTCTTTCTGGGCCCGCTCAAATTCACCCTCGCCTACGGTTTGGCCGATAATGACCCCGGCGGCACTGGTGGCCCCCTGGATGGCTACGGTGGCCATCCGGTCCATGACCGTGACAATGGCGTAGGCGGAAACGATCTCTTTGCCCATGTGGCCCAGGATGATGGAGATCATGCTGGCGGCCAGGGCCAGGAGGGAGTCGGAGATAATGGCGGGCATACCCAGCCGCCGGAACTCGCCCAGCAGGGCTTTGCCGGGCAGGCGCAACAGGCCCCGCACCTGGTATTGGAGCACCTTTTCGTATTTCAGCAGGTAGATGGCGCAGAAGAGGAACTCTACCGCCCGGGCAATCAGCGTGCCCACAGCCGCGCCCATGACCCCTAAGGCGGGCGCGCCCAGCTTGCCGAAGATGAATATGTAGTTGGCGCCAATATTGACCACAAAGGACGCGATGGATACATACAGCCCCAGCTTGGCGTTGCCTATGGAGCGTAGCACATTGCTGAGCACCAGGCTGATGCCGTGGGGCAGGTAGATCAGCGCCGTGACCCGCAGGTACTGGGCACCCAGTTCGATGACGTCCTCTTCGGTGGTAAAGATGCCCATGATCTGGGTGGGCAGCAGGAACGTTACCAGCGCGAAAGCTGCGCCGCCGATGATAACGATTTGCAAAACCAGGTCAAATACCCGGCGGACGGTTTTTAGGTCTTTGGCCCCGAAATACTGGCTGGAAAGTACCAGTCCCGCCGCGCTGATGCCCATGCACAGGAACACGAAGATGTTGTAAAACTGGTTGGCCAGGCTGGAGGCGGAAATGGACGCCTCCCCCAGCTTGCCTACCATGATGGTGTCCATCATGTTTACGCCCTGGTTGATGATGGACTGGAACACGATGGGGATCAGGATAACGACCACTTTCCGGTAGAACCCTTTGTCCCGTACCCAGTATTTGTCCAGCCAGCTTGCCTGTGTGCCGCTCAAGAGCGCCATCCCCTTTTTTTCATAAACTTCCCTCCTGGATGTGATGTGCGCAGGGCGGAAGGCGTCCCGGAAAAACGCGAAACTGCCTTTCAGCCTACGTTGCATACCCCTATTATACACGCTTTTTTGTGAAAAGACAAGAAAGCCGGTGTTTTTTATCCCGCCAGGCGGGGAGTGGGAGATACAGGGGATAGGAAAGTGGCGGAAGTTTCTGCGTTTTGTAATGGATATGGATTGACAAAGAGCTAGAAATATATTACAATGTATATACTATATGAGGCAAAGAGGGGGTGTAAAGGGGGGAATGGGGGGCGCATAAAGTTTTTTCTGTTCCCTGTAACCGTTTCGGGGATCCCTGTATTCTTTCGTGTAGATGGAGATGGAAAAAGAGGAGGCTTAACTATGTGTGTACTACAGGCGGAAAACATTACCTATGTCTACCAGAGCAAATACCAGAAGGTGCAGGCCCTGACGGATGTAAGCTGTAGCTTTGAGGCGGGGAAGTTCTATGCCATTGTGGGCCAGTCCGGCAGCGGCAAGACCACCCTGCTTTCTATGCTGGCGGGGCTGGGGACACCCGATGAGGGCCGGGTAATGGCCCAGGGCCAGCCGGTGGGGGGGATTGGCAGCGAGCGCCACCGGCGGGAAAATGTGGCGGTGATCTACCAGGCTTTTAACCTGTTTCCCCACCTGACCATCCTGGAAAACGTGATGTACCCTATGCGTATTGCCCAACACCCGGCGGCCAAGGCGAAGGCCAGGGCCAGGGAACTGCTGGGCGCCGTAGGCCTGGAGGAGGTAGACCCCCGCAAGCTGCCGGCAATGCTTTCTGGGGGGCAGCAGCAGCGGGTAGCCATTGCCCGCGCTTTAGCCAGCGACGCGAAGGTGCTGCTGGCCGACGAGCCCACCGGCAACCTGGACTCGGAGAACGGCGGGCTGGTGATAGGCCTGCTCAAGCGGCTGGCAAGGGAGGAAAACCGCTGTGTCATTGTTGTGACCCACGATTTGGGCATCGCGGCCCAGGCGAATGTGGTGTACCGTATGCGGGATGGGCGTATAGAAAAGGAAAAGGAGGGCTGAGCGTGTTTACACTGCGGGACACGGCCTGGCAGCTATTGCGTAATAAGGGGCGCACGGTGATCTTGCTGCTGGCATCGGCCATGCTGGCGGGATGCATGGCCTTTTACCTGGGGAATATCCGGGCCAATGAGGAGGCCATTGACCGGCTGACCCAGGTGACAACCGTACGGGTGGATGTGACCAACAGCACCGGGGAGATGTCCGCGGGGCTGAACATTGCCACCATCCAGTTTGATAATTTTGTGGCCAGCGAGTACCTGGAGCATTTCCTGTACGGGGCCAGGGCGGCAGGGGCTTACAGTGGGAAAGCCCGCCGGGAGGAGCCCTTTACAGGGGGCGACGCGGACATTGCGGCTATCAACAGCCGGGACGCTATTTTTAGCGACGACTATGTGTTCACCTTTATGGAGGGCTACGACGAGGGGATCTTCACCGGCGACCAGCCCGTATGCCTGGTGGACGAACTCTTCGCCGAGGAAAACGGCATTGCGGTGGGGGATCAACTTACCTTTCCCATCTACCTACATATTTACGAGCAGGGCGGCGCGGTGCGCTATGACCCCTTGGGGGACATGACCCTGACGGTGGTTGGCACCAACCACAGCACGGCATACCCCAAAACCTTTTTGGTGCCGGTGGATTGGCTGCGGAAGGAGGCCGACGCCAGGGGCGTGAAGTTCTACTACAACACCCTGAGCGGCGACTTGAAGGACCCCCGCCGGCTGAACCACTTTAAGGCCGGGATTTATGATATGGCCTTTTTGGAGCCCAACCCGGAGGCACAGGACCAGTTTGGCGGGGCAACCATTGTGGTGGACGACGAGCCGTACATCACGGCTACCGAGCCCCTGGGGCAGAATATCTTGCTGTTCAGGCAGTTTTTGGTGCCCTTTTTTGTGCTGGTGATCGGGCTGGTGGTGTTGGCGATCTTCCTGATCATGCGGGGCGCCCGGCGGGATATGGCCATTGCCTGCTCTTTGGGCAGGCCCCGGCTGCTCAGCGCGCTGGCAAACTTCCTGGCGGCCTTTGCGGCCCAGTTGGCAGGCTGCCTGCTGGTGTTGCCGGCTATGGTGCTGGGGGCAGGGCTTTCCCTGGGAGGCGGGCTGCTGATTTGCGGGGCGTTTTTACTGTGCGCCTGCCTGGGCAACTGCCTGGCCCTGGCGCTGGTCCTGCGCTTTGACCCGCTGGCCCTGCTGACGGCATCGGAATAAGGAGGGAGCGTATGTTTACTTACAGCATCAAACAACTGTTGCGCCAGCCCGGCAAGGCTTTGCTGTTTTTCCTGCTGATGGCTGCCAGCACCGCCCTGGTGGTTACTGGCCTGGTGATGACTTTGGAGAATACCCGGCGCATCCAGACCGTAGAGGACAGCTATTCTACCGTGGGTTACATAGAGCAACTGCCTGTGTCGGTGGACGCGCGGGTTGTGCCTGACCCCTGCTATGGCACCAGCACCCGTACCACCGAGGACTATGGCGGGTATATTCTGCCGGAGGATTTGCTCTTCCCCGGTGCGGACTATGTTGTGGAGCCGGCGTACCGGCCCTATTATGTGTCCTATCTGCCGGAACTGAGCCCCACGAAAACGCACCGGTACCTGAAACGGCATATTGTAGAGTTTACCCCGCTGGCGGACAGCCTGGATGGGCATATAGTGGAGGTGGAGGTTACAAAGGTGCTGTTTAGCCAGATGGGCACCGCCAACCTGGGCATAGATGGCAGCAACGAGCAGGATATGAAGGTGGGGGATGTGTTCCCCTTTTGCCAGGAGTGCAGTGTGGAGAACCCCTGCCCCCTGAAGGCGGGGGAACGGTACGTGAGTACCGTCAGCTATTACCATAACGCCGGGGGCTGCCCGGCGCATGGGTTGGAGTACACGTCCTATGTTGCCCCCCATTCCGGGCAGTGCGACGTGCAGGGTAATGCTGCCAGCGACGGCTGGTTTACCCAGGGGCGGGTGACAGCCGAGGGGGAGGCATTGACCAACCGGGACTCCGTTACCCCTGTGACGGGCGGGGATTTTTATGAGAAGGGCCAGCCGGGCTACCGGTACATTCAGTGGGCGGAGCTGTACCAGAAGGAGGACCACACCTTTACCAGCCTGCCCACCGACAGCCTGGAGGTGCTGGCGGATTGGCATGAGGATACGGCCAAGATGAACGCGGGCAGGGAGATAACCCCGGAGGAGTTTGCCAGTGGCGCAGCGGTATGCATGGTGCCCCAGCAGTTGGCGGCCATTAACCAGTTGCAGGTGGGGGATAAGGTGGATTTGGCCTTCCTCTGCTCCTACTATGGGGACACCTCCTGGCTGGGGTACCAGGGCCAGTTGCCCTATGACTTCAGCCTGTTCAACGCCCAGGGGGAGTGGTACCAGCCCTTCTGGCAGCAGGAATACGAGATTGTGGGTATTTACAGCGACTACCTGCCGGGTATATGGGTGGACACCTTCATCATCCCTGCCAATTCGGTGGGGGCCGGCGATGGGGAGAACATCGCCCACTATGAGCAGATGAGCCGGTATGTGGCCTCTTTCCAGATACCGAACGGGACGATTACGGAATTTGACGCGGCCCTGAAAGCGGCGGTGCCCCGGTCGGATAACCTGAAGGTTACCTACGACGACCGGGGGTATATGGAGGTGATGAAAGCCCTGCGCAACAGCCGGAGCATGGCCCTGCTGCTGTTGATGGCCGGCGCGCTGGCGGCATTGGCCATTGTGGTGCTACTGCTGTATTTCTTTGTGGTAAAGGAGAAAAAGCGCACGGCCATTGAGCGCAGCTTGGGCGTGACAAAGGGCCAGTGCAGGGTTTCCCTGCTGGCAGGGCTGATGGTACTGACCCTAGTGGCGGCAGGAGTTGGAAGTTTGTGTGGGGTGTTGGCGCTGGATCTTGTGCAGGAGCAGGAGCGGCCTGTGGCCCAGGCGGAGGTGGAATCCGCCGAAGAATTGGACAGCCGCTTTGCCTATGACACCCGGTACAGCCCTTGGGCAGCGGGCAGAAAATTGGCAGGCCAGGTGGAGATAGAGGTGGAACGCCCGATGGCTGTGTGCGCGGCGGCACCTTTAGGGTTGAGCCTGTTGGTGCTGGTGCTGGCACTGGGGATCATGGCACGGGGTTTCCGCATAGACCCCATCTACCTGTTGAGCGCGAAGGGGAAGGAGTAGGGGGACGTTTTCGTCGGCAGAGGTATAGGCAGGGCCTGGGATGGAAACCTGGGCCCTGCCTTTTGTGGTGGTGGAGGGAGCAGGCGCAAGATTTGGGGGAAAGCAGGCATATTGCCTGCTTTTTCGCCTGGTATCCCCCCGACAACCGGTGTTGCGGGGTGCTGCCGGAAGGGGTGGGTTACAAAAGTATAAAAAAACATATGGATATTCCCTGTAGGTGGCTTGCTATTTGGGGTAATCTGTATTATAATACCAGTGTATACTTTCAAGCTTGAAAGGGGCCGTCCTGTATGGAAGGTAAGAAACGCAGACAGAAAATATTGATTGTGGACGATTCGGAGATGAACCGTTCCATTTTGGCAGATATGCTGGAAGGGGACTACGATATTATAGAGGCGAATGACGGCTTGAAGGCGGTTAATGAACTGCAAAAGCACGCCTCGGATATCGACCTGATCATGCTGGACATTGTGATGCCCGGCATGGACGGCATGGAAGTGCTGGCGGTTATGAACCAGCGGCGGTGGATTGAAACGATCCCGGTGATCATGATTTCGGCAGAGGGCAGCGCCGAACGGATTTCACAGGCGCTGAAACTGGGGGTCACGGATTTCATCAACCGGCCGTTTAACGGGGAAGTAGTCCAGCGGCGGGTTATGAATACCCTGCTGACCTCCGCCAAGCAGGTGGAACTGGAGGCCCTGGTGGCCGAGCAGATCTACGAAAAAGAGCAGAATAGCCTTTTGATGATCGATATCCTCAGCCATATTGTGGAGTTCCGCAACGGGGAAAGCGGCCTGCACGTGGTGCACGTGCGCCGGTTGACAGAAGTGTTGCTGGAACGGCTGGCAAAAAAAAGCAACCAGTACCATCTGACCCAGGCGGATATTGCGTTGATCAGCGAAGCCTCGGCTTTGCATGACATCGGCAAGATCGCCATTGACGAGAAAATATTGAATAAGCCGGGGCGGCTCACCAACGAGGAGTTCCAGGTGATGAGGACCCACTCCGAGATTGGTGCGCAAATGCTGGATGGGCTTTCGGTGCACCAGGAAGAGCCGCTGGTGAAGGTTGCCTACCAGATATGCCGCTGGCACCACGAACGGTGGGACGGCCGGGGCTATCCCGATGGGCTGAAGGGGGACGAGATACCCATAGCCGCCCAGGTGGTGGCTATGGCGGACGTGTACGACGCCCTTACCAGCGAGCGGGTGTATAAGGCGGCGTTTTCCCACGAGAAGGCTATCAGCATGATTACCGGCGGGGAGTGCGGCAGCTTTAACCCTCTGCTGCTGGAATGCCTGGGAGAGTCTGCGGATACCCTGCAGGAAATGCTGGGCGGCAAGGGGGAAACCCAGGAGAAACCCCAAGAGGATTTGGACAGCTACGTGGAGAAAATGAGCCAGCATACGGAACTTAGCGCCAGCAACCGTACCCTGCGCCTGCTGGAGCATGAAAGGATGAAGTACAGTTTCTTTGCGGCTATGAGCAAGGAGATACAGTTTGAGTACAGCTTATCGCCGGAAGTGGTTTCGCTGAACGCCTGGGGCGCCAGGAAACTGGGGCTGGAAGAGATTGTGGTAGAACCTCTTAAGGACCCCAGGGTGCAGGCGTTTTTCAGCCAGGGTATGGGCGAACGCCTCCACGAGGCCCTGGCCAGCACAACGCCGGAAGAGCCCACAGTCAGCCTGGAAGGGAAACTGGACTGCGGCGGCAAGCTGAAGTGGTACCGCTTTGTCATGCAGTCGTTGTGGACGGACGACGAGCCCGCCCAGTTGCGGGGGGCCATTGGCAAGGCGGTGGATATCCACAGTTCCCGGAGTTATTTGGAGAACCTGGAGCGGCGGGCCTCTATGGACCAGTTGACGGGCCTTTTAAACCTGACCAGCGCCCAAAAGCAGGCGGAGGCCCGGCTAAAAGAGAACCCGGACGCCAACTATGCCCTGGCTTTCTTTGACTGTGACTATTTTAAGGATGCAAACAACACCTATGGGCATTTGTTCGGCAATAACCTGCTGGTACATATTGCGGAGAGGCTGAAACAGGTTACACGTACCGGGGACATTGTATCACGGGCCGGCGGGGACGAATACATCATCTTTATCCAATACCATCAGGAGCTGGAGCCGATTATACAGCGTATTTATGGCGCCCTGCATGGGGAGGATTTTGGTGGGTTCACGATTTCCATCAGCATGGGCGTTGCCACCACCGAGCAGATGGGCGCAGACTTTACCGCGCTGATGGGCGCGGCGGATAAGGCCCTGTACGCGGTTAAACAGGCCGGAAAGGGCCAGTATAAATTCTATGACGGGAAAGAAACTTCCCTGACCGAGGCAAAGGGCGCCAGCGTGTATACCAACCAGTCGGAGATTATTGCCTATGGGGATGGAGAAGAAGAGGGGAAGGCAAAATAAGGACGGCCGGGAAAGGGCGCGGTGGGCGTTATGGTTATGGCGCTATAGGATGCAGTGCCCTGGTGTAGCGGTAAAAAGCCGCGGGAACGCGATTGCTAACACAAGTAAAGCCTAAGGAGGCAGTTATGATGACCTTACAGGAATGCTATGACAAACTAGGTGGCGACTACCGGGAGGTAAGTGGCCGGCTGCCCAGCGAAAAGTTTATCCAGAAGTTTGTGCTGAAGTTTTTGGACGATAAGACCTATGAACTGCTGACTTCTTCGTGGCAGGAGGAGAATTACGAAGAGGCTTTCCGGGCGGCGCATACCATTAAGGGGATGTGCCAGAACCTGAGTTTTACCGCGTTGCAGGATTCCAGCAGCAAGCTTACCGAAGCCCTGCGGGGCGGCCTGACCCCTGAGGCGGTCCCCCTATACAGCCAGGTGCAGGAGGACTATGCCCGTACTGCTGGCGCTATCCAGGAGTATAAAGCGGGGCTATAGCAGGCCCAGGGAGGAGGAAAGCGACCATGAAACAGCGAAACCCGATCCACTTTTTGGTGGGCAGCTTTGTTGTGCTGACGATCGTTACACTGGGGGGTTTTGTCTTTTTGGCCCAGTATATGGACAAGCTGAGTTTTACGACCATCACCCAGGTGGGCGATTCCTATATGCACGGCATGAGCGACCAGATCTCCATGCACTTTCAAACCACCATTGCCCTGCGGCTGGATCAGGTGGAGACTATGGTCAGCGATATCCGCCCTGCTTACGAGCGGGCTAACATGAGCCGGGAAGATGTACGGCGTGAGCTGGAAAGCACGGCCAGGGGCCGGCGTTTTGGCCAGTTGGCACTTTTGGGGCATGACGGCCAGTTCGAAATGATTTTTGGCGAAGAACTTACGATTACGGACCCGGAACCTTACCTTTCCTCGCTGCGGGCCGGGGAGCCGAAGGTGGCGGTAGGGACAGACAGCATGGGGAATAGCCTGATTTTGCTGGGCGTACCTTCAGACTACCTGATGAACAACGGCCAGGAGGCCTTGGCTTTGGTGGCCAGCATACCGGTCGATTACATCACCCAAACGTTGGCATTGCAGGAGAATGATAACAAGGTCTACTCGTTTATCATCCGGGAGGACGGCAGCTTTGTTATTCGGACCAGCGACGCAACACGGGAAAACTATTTTGAACGGGTTTATGCCCTTTACGACCCGTTGGATGGGCACACGGCCCAGGATTATGTTGATGAACTTTCCGCCGCCATGCTGGCGGGGGAGAATTATTCGAATGAGATATCTATCAGGGGGGAACGGCGGCACGTGTTTGGTACCAAACTTTCCTATTCTGAGTGGTACCTGCTGACCTGTATGCCCTATGATTCCCTTGACAGCAACCTGGACCGGATGAGCAGCCAAATGGTTAGCATCAGCCTGGTGGCCTGTGGGATCGTCTTTGTGGTGCTGGTGCTGATCTTTATCCGCTATTATCAGATCAACCAGCGGCAACTGGAGGAAATGGAAAACGCCCGTGAAGCTGCCGAAAACGCATTGAGCCTGGCTGTGGAGGCCCGCCGGGAGGCGGAAACGGCCCAGCAGGAGGCGGAGCGTGCCAATAAGGCAAAAAGCGAGTTCCTCTCGAACATGAGCCACGATATCCGCACGCCGATGAACGCCATTGTGGGGATGACGGCGATTGCCATAGCCAACCTGGACAACCGGCAGCAGGTTCAGAACTGCTTGGCCAAGATTACCAATTCCAGCCGGCACCTGTTGGGGCTTATTAACGACGTACTGGATATGTCCAAGATTGAAAGCGGAAAAATGACGTTGAGTTATGACCGTGTTTCCCTACGGGAAATGATGGAGAGCATGGTCAGTATCGTGCAGCCCCAGGTAAAGGCCAAACGCCAGAAATTTGGCGTATCTATCCTGGATATCACGGCGGAGAATGTGCTGACAGACAGCGTGCGGTTGAACCAGGTGATGTTGAACCTGCTTTCTAACGCCATTAAATTTACGCCGGAAGAGGGTACCATACAAGTTACCCTGAAGGAAGAGGAATCTCCGAAGGGGGCTGGCTACGTACGGGTGCAGCTACAGGTGCAGGATGATGGCATTGGCATGGCGCCGGAGTTTATGCGGCATCTCTTTGACTCCTTTGCCAGAGAGGACAATACCCGTGTCCACCGTACCGAGGGGACTGGGCTGGGCATGGCGATTACCAAATATATTGTGGACGCTATGGGCGGGACAATCCGGGTGAATTCTGTCCAGGGCGAGGGGTCGACCTTCTTCCTCACAATGGATATGGAGCGGGCTGACACCACTGAGAAAGAAATGATGCTGCCCAACTGGAATATGCTGGTAGTGGACGATGACAAGCAGTTGTGTGAGAGCGCGGTTGCCTCTTTGCGGGCTATTGGTATCAACGCGGAATGGACCCTCTCTGGGGAGAGTGCGATCCTTAAGGTGGAAGAACGGCACCGTATGCGCAATGATTACCACATTATTTTGCTTGACTGGAAACTCCCCGGTATGGACGGCATCAATACGGCCAAGGAATTGCGCAACCGCATGGGGGAGAACATCCCGATTCTGCTGATCTCGGCCTATGATTGGAGCGACATTGAAGAGGAGGCCAGGGCAGCGGGCATCAGTGGGTTTATTGCGAAACCACTGTTTAAGTCTACCCTGTTCTATGGCCTGCGCCAGTTTGTGCAGGAAGAAAGGGCTGGCGAAGAGGAAAAAGAGCGGCAGTTCGACTTTTCTGGTATGCGGGTACTGGTTGCGGAGGACAACGAGTTGAACTGGGAGATTGCCAGCGAATTACTAAGCGAATTCGGCATGGAACTGGATTGGGCCGAGAATGGGCAAATTTGTGTTTCGCGCCTGGAGCAGTCCTCTGCCGGGTACTACCAGGCAGTGCTGATGGATATCCGTATGCCTGTAATGACAGGTATCGAGGCGGCAAAGGCTATCCGGCAGTTGGATCACCCGGATGCGGATTTGCCTATTCTGGCAATGACGGCGGATGCTTTTTCTGAAGATGTGCAGAAGTGCCTGGCAGCGGGGATGAACGCCCACATTGCAAAGCCTATTGATGTGCGGGAGGTTGCCCGGCTGTTGGAGAAGTTCGTCAACGAGCGGGAGGCACGCCATCAGCGCCATCCAAATGAAACGTAACTGGGAATGGCATAGGTGATTTAGCTGGGTATATACCGGTGAGTAGGCAAACGGTGGCAAGAGCATACTTTTGCCCTTTGCAAGAGGGCAAAAAATTGGCCCGCTGGCAAAACCGGGCTCCGGCTGTGTCAGTGGGCGAGCAGCCGGAGCCCGGAACGGTCTATCGGGAAATCCCGGCCCTTTTGGGCGAACCGTCTGCCGGGCACGCAAACGCATCCGTGCCGCTTGATACTATTGTGGCCGGATGGTTGCGCCTTATGCACAAACCAAAAATTTTTTACAGGTTTTGTCCCTATCTGCGATTTGGGACTTGCAAACCAGTGTGAACTATGCTATACTTATACAAGATATTGGATGTGGAGGAAGATAAAATGACAGTATTAGAGATCATATTTGCCATAGCACTGTTGTTGTTTTCGGTAGCAATCATTTTGGTGGTGCTTTTGCAGGAGGGGAACCAGAAAAATATGGGCGTTGTGACCGGCGGGGCGGATACGTTCCTGTCTAAGAATAAAGCCCGTTCTGTGGATGCTTTCCTGTCTAAGTGGACAAAGGTCATTGCGATTGGTTTCTTTGTGCTGGTGCTGGTGGCTAATGCGGTGATGTATTTCGTAAAGTGATGGGCAGACTTTGCCTTATCTGGTAAAGAGGGAGGCCCCGCCGGGTGCGGGGCCTTTTTTGGCGCAATGAGGGGGAGATGGGATGCTCTGTTTTGTAGAGAGCCTGCCCCAGCAGGAGTTATTTTTTGCCACTTGCCGGGGGACAGCATTTGGCTGTAAGCTGGCTACTTTAGCTGGGGCATATGGATTTGCCCGGCCCTTTGCCCAGTTTTGGCAGGGGGAAGGGCTAGCCCTTGGTCTGATGGACGGTACGCTTTCCCTGGCGGGAACGCCCCAAAACCTGGAGGAGGTACGCTCTTTTGTGAAGATGCTGCGGCCGGACAGCGTGTTTTGCCCGGCCAGGCTGGCGCAGATGCTGGGGATATGCTGCCAGGCTGGTGGACCGGTGCTGGCAAAGCAGCTACCTGTGGGAGTGAAGGCAGCGGAGATAACCGCGCAGCCGGATAGCCGGACGCTGCGAGGAATGTGGGAATTGCTAGCTGATGGGGGGATGGCGTTGGAATGGGAAGGGTTTTATTTGGATATCTCCCACCGTTTGCGGCATGGCGGGGCTGTGGCTATTAGCCAACAGGCAGAGGGCAGGTTGGCCGGGTGTGCATTCGCTTTTTTGTGGGGACAAGAGGCCCTGCTTACCGCAGTGGCTGTGCGGAAGGATTGCCGGGGCCAGGGGATTGGGAGTGCGTTGGTAAGACAGATGGAACGCCTTTTGGGGGGACGGAGGATTTACCTACTGCGGGAGGCAGGTAAAAACCGGGCTTTCTACCGGCGGCTGGGCTATCGGCCGGTAGATAGGTGGCGAACGGGCGTTTTGAAACCGTGATACCTTGGGTTATGAAAATCGAAATGAAAGTATATAGGAAGGATGTTTATTTTGCAGAATTACCCTTACTTTGCAGTGAGCCCCAAACTGCTGGAATTGGCTCAGGTTGCCCGACAACGGGCAGGCGGGCAATTTGCCAGGACTGCGGAAGTACAACGGTGGAACCAGCAGAAAATGTTGGCGGCATTCCAAGAGGCGCGGGTCAGTGAGAGTAGCTTTTCCGGCAGTACAGGCTATGGCTATGACGATCGGGGCCGGGATATACTGGACCAGGTCTATGCGACGGCTTTTGGTGCGGAAGATGCGCTGGTACGGTATAATTTCGTCAGCGGTACACACGCCTTAACGGTTGCGTTGTTTGGGGTGTTGCGACCAGGGGATACCGTGCTATGCGCTACAGGTACCCCGTATGATACTATACAGGGTGTATTTGGGCTGCCGGGCCGGGAGGAACCGGGTTGCCTGAAGGATTTCGGCATTGTTTATGAGCAGGTAGACCTGCTGCCGGACGGTACGCCTGACTATGCGGAACTGGGTAGGGAGATTACCCCGGATTGCCGGATGCTTTACATCCAGCGCTCGCGGGGGTACAGCCTGCGGCCATCGCTGACAGTGGAGGAGATTGAACGTCTGGCAAAGCTGGCCAAACGGAAGGCACCTGGTTGTATTGTAATGGTGGACAACTGCTACGGTGAGTTCATTGAGCGGGAAGAGCCGGTGGCCCATGGGGCTGACCTGATGGCGGGCTCGCTGATAAAAAACCCGGGCGGGGGGATCGCACCAACCGGGGGGTATATTGCGGGAAGGAAGGACTTGGTGGAGCTATGTGCCTACCGCCTGACTACCCCCGGTACTGGCCGTGAGTTGGGCTGTACGCTGGGGCATAACCGGGAGCTTTTTATGGGGGCTTTCCACGCGCCTTTTGTGGCGGGCGAGGCCCTAAAAACGGCCGTGTTTGCGGCAGCGCTGTTCAGCGAATTAGGCTTTGCTGTTACGCCGGGTGTAGAGGAACTGCGCACGGACATCATCCAGGCCATTGAATTGCGTACCCGCGAGGGATTAATTGCTTTCTGCCGGGGGATCCAGCAGGCCTCGCCGGTGGATGCCTTTGTGACCCCGGAGCCCAGCCCCATGCCGGGGTATGACAGTGAGGTTATTATGGCGGCAGGCGCGTTTACTTTGGGGTCGTCTATTGAACTTTCGGCAGACGGGCCTTTGCGGGAGCCCTATGCGGTTTGGATGCAAGGTGGCTTGAATTTCCCCAGTGGGGAGTTAGGTGTGCTAATGGCGGCCAATGAAATGGTAAAGGCCGGGTTGGTTCATTTATAAGGGGACAGGAATGTGCCCTTGAAGGAAATAATCACACGAAAAGGGAGGCGCCATGAGGTACCTCCCTTTTTGATATGTGCGGTTGCCTGTCAAAATACCAGTGCCGCTATGTTGTAAACGATAAAGCTTACCACCCAGGCGGTGGCCACTTGGAATACTGCGGCAAAGGTAGTCCAGCGCCAACTATCTGTTTCTTTTTTGATGGTGGCCAGCGTGGCCGCGCAGGGGATATACAGCAGGGAAAAGGTCATCAGAGCCAAGGCGTTGGCCGGGCCAAAGCCCATGCCGGTCAATATGGTGGAGAGGCTGGCCATACCCGCCGCAGAGTTTACATTGCCGACGCTGAAGAGCACCGCACAACTGGAAACGACCACTTCTTTGGCAGATATCCCGGCAATCAGCGCGACTACGATCTGCCAGTACCCTAGCCCTAAAGGTGCGAAGAAGGGAACCAGCCAGCGCCCCAGCAGGGAGCCAAAGGTGTCTGTCATGTTGCCGGCCGTATAGCCTGCCGGGCCAAAGTTTAACAACCCCCACATGATAATGGAGGCTACAAAGATCACCGTACCGGCCCTGGTCAGGTAGTCCTTCACCTTCTCCCACACATAGATGAAGATAGTGTGGGCGCTGGGGGCCTTATACTCTGGCAGTTCGATCAGCAGGGTATTTCCGGTGGCTTTTTTGCGCTCCAGTAGGCGCATGACAAAGGCACACAGCACGGCTACGGCTACCCCTAACAGGTACATGGAGTAGGCAGCCAGCATGGCGTGGTTGGGAAAGAACATCTCAGAAAACAGCACATAGATGGGCAGGCGGGCGCTGCAGGACATAAACGGCGTGATGAGCATGGTCTTGTAGCGGTCATGCTTGTTCTCCAGGGCGCGGGAGGCCATAATGGCCGGTACGCTGCACCCAAAGCCTAATATCATGGGGATGAAGGCCCGGCCCGATAGCCCCAACCTGCCCATGATGCCATCCATTACATAGGCAACCCGGGACATATAGCCGCTGTCCTCCAGAAAGGCCAGGGCCAGAAACAGGATGATGATGTTGGGAAGGAAAGTCAAAATGCCGCCAACGCCGGTAATGATACCGTCTACGATCAGGGAAATCAACGGGGGGGCTACACCCAGGTTTTCCAGCCAGTTTAGGGTACCCAGCGAAAACCAGTCCAGGCCCATTTGGAAGTATTCCTTTAGCCAGTCGCCTACGGTGAAAGTTAGGAAAAATACCCCTGCCATAATCAGCAGGAAAATGGGCAGCCCCCAAAGGCGATGGGTCAACAGGCTGTCGGCCCGGTCGGTAAGGGCTGTACGCTCTTCCCGGTTGACGACTACCTCCTGGATGATCTCGTCAATGAAGTCATATTTCTCGTTGATGATATCCTGCTCATAGCTGCGGTCCAATATGTCAGGCCGGTGGATAGGATAGCGCTCCAGCAATTCCCGGTCCCCTTCCAGCAGCTTGATCGCGTGCCAGCGATAGTTTTGCAGGCGGGGCCAGCGGGCTTGCAGTTCTTCGGTCAGCAGGTCGATCTTGTCCTCAATGAGGTCGCTGTAAACCATGGCGTACTCGCTATGGTGCTGGTGCTTGTGCCGTTGCCCTGCAGGAGCCCGGGTGCTTTGGGTATGTCCCGCCTGCACGTTGCCGTGGTGATGGATCAACGGCACATCAGAGGGCGTGCCGGCATGGTGGGCGGCAGCGTGCATGAGGATATCCAGGCCGGTTTTACGCCGGGCTGAAACGGGGATGACCGGAATGCCCAGCATTTCTGGCAGGCGGTGGGTGTCGATCTCCATACCCCGCTTTTCTACAATGTCCATCATGTTCAGTGCCAAAATAACCGGCTTGCCCAGTTCGATGAGTTGTAGGGTCAGGTAGAGGTTGCGCTGTAAGGCCGAGGCATCGGCCACATCAATGATCACGTCTACTTCATCACTGAGTATGTATTGGCGCGTTACCTGCTCTTCCATTGTATAGCAGGTTAGGCTGTACGCACCGGGAAGATCTGTCAGCCGGTATTCGTTATCGTGATAACGGAAACGGCCCTCCTTTTTTTCCACCGTTACGCCCGGCCAGTTGGCTACCTTTAAATTGGCCCCGGTGTATGCATTAAATAGCGTGGTTTTGCCACAGTTAGGATTGCCTGCAAAGCCAATAGTGAGTTCCCCTGCCATGTCAACCCGCCTCCTTTATGGTAATGTGCCCGGCAATGCCCATCCCCACGGCGAAACGCGTTCCCCGCACGGTGATGATCATGGCGCCCCGGCGCTTTTTGCGCAGTACGGTTACACGGCTCCCTTTCATCAGGCCCAAGGCCCCTAGTCTTCGTGACAGTTCCAGTGGTAGGTCCACCTGCTCTACCAGATAACTTGCCGCCGGCTGTCCGCTTAGTAGTGTCATTTCCATTCCTCCTCCTTAAAATTTTACGCTTCCTTTGGCGGATTGTCAATGAAAAATCTTTGGCAATGTGTTATAATGGAGAAACAGTCTGAAAGAGGGGATGTAAAAATGAAGAGATACTTTCTGTTTGATCTGGATGGGACTTTATGCGACACAGGCGCGGGGGTCATGGGGAGTGTCAAGTATGCGTTAGGAAAGCTGGGTTGGCCGGAGCAGGAGGAAACATTCCTGCGGCAGTTTGTCGGGCCGCCCCTGATGGAGTCATTTACGGCATTTTGTGGGATGGATGAGGCCGCAGCCCAACAGGCTATTTCCATATATCGAGAAAAATACAATGCCTGGGGGGTATACCAGAGCCAACTTTATCCGGGAATGGACAGGCTGCTTACCCGGCTGGGAGAAGTAGCCGTACTGGGGGTGGCAACCTCCAAGCGGGAGCAGGGCGCCCGGAAAATACTGGCTATGCGCGGGGTGGAAGGTGCTTTCAGCGTAGTGGTGGGGGATGATGGTTCCCGGCCCAGCAAGGCGCTGGTGGTAACAGAGGCCTTGCGGATGCTGGGAGGGCCGGAGCTGGCGCAAGTGGTGATGATAGGTGACAGACGCTATGATGTGGAAGGCGCACTGGCTTGCGGTGTGGAAACCATTGGTGCGGAATATGGATATGCCCCGGCAGGCGAATTGGCCCAGGCCGGGGCAAAGTGGCTGGTCAGGAATGTGGGCGAACTACAGGAACTGTGCCTGTCGCTGGCCGGGGAGCGAATAGGAGAGTGAACCCGGAGAGGAGGCATAGGGGAGGGTCATTACCCTTCCAGCAGGCTTTTAACGGTCTGCTCCAGCACGGCCATATCGACGGGTTTGGCTACATGGGCATTCATCCCGGCATCCAGCGCGTCGCGGATATCCTCGGCAAAGGCATTGGCCGTCATGGCGATAATGGGGATACTCTTTGCCAGCGGGTGACTTAGGCCACGGATGGTTTGCGTGGCTTTATAGCCGTTCATAACGGGCATCTGTACATCCATAAGGATAAGCTGGTATTGCCCGGGCGCAGAGTTTGCAAAGGCATCCACAGCCAGTTGGCCGTTTTCGAAGAGGTCACAGGTTGCCCCGGCCATATCCAGCAATTCGCTAAGGATTTCTGCGTTGATCTCATTGTCTTCCGCTACAAGGATGTGTATACCTTGTAGGGTGCTGTGTTCTCCGGGGGGTTCTGCTGCCGGTGTGGTAACGTGGTTCAACAATGCGTTTACCCGATGCCGGAAACTGGTGAGGAAGAAAGGCTTGGGTAAGAACGCGTCTACCCCCATGCCGTCATTTGCCTCCCCCTCGGGCAGGTCATAGCTGGTTAGGATAAGCAAGGGGGTGTGGGTGGCAAGTTCTTGCCGGATGCGCCGGGCGGTTTCCATACCGTCCAGCCCGGGCATATTCCAATCCAACAGGATGATGTGATAGCCGTTGCCCTCTTTTTCCGCAGCTAAGGCCATATGGAGGGCAGTGGACCCGTCCAGGGCATATTCTACCGTAACGCCGGTTTCTTCCATGGCCATTTGGATATTCCGGCAGATATCCTCGTCATCGTCAACTGTTAAAAGCCGGGTGATCCCCTGCTTTTTCCAGAAATCATGGTCGATGGCATACTCACTGATGCACAGTTCCAGGTCCACCGTAAAGGTAGAACCCTTTCCTTTTTCGCTCTCTACCAAAATATCGCCGCCCATCAGATCGACCAGGTTTTTGGTGATAGCCATACCCAGCCCAGTGCCTTGTATCTTATTGGTAACACTGTCCTCCTCGCGGGTAAAAGCACCAAAAATTTTGCCGACGTATTCCGGGCTCATGCCGTAGCCGTTATCCGCCACTATAAAGCGGTAACGTGCCAGTTGCCCTGTGTGTTGGGGCAATTCCTGCACGGTTAGGGAAACATACCCACCCTCTGGCGTGTATTTGACGGCATTGGACAACAGGTTCAGCAGGATTTGGTTCAGCCGCAGCTTATCCATGGCTACGTGCTCGTGGCGGATGTCCCGGCTGTACACTTCAAAGCTATGCCCTTTTGCCTTCATCTGTGGGCGGATAATGGAATCGATATTTTCCACCAGATCAACCATGCTCTCATCCGAGAGGTTCAGCACGGTTTTCCCGGCTTCTATTTTGCTGATATCCAGGATGTCATTAATCAGCCCCAATAGATGCTGGCTGGAGGCAGTGATTTTTTTGGTGTATTCCCGCACTTTTTCGGGGTTTTCGGCATCCCGGGCCAAAAGGGAGGCAAAGCCTACCACGGCGTTCATGGGGGTGCGGATATCATGGCTCATATTGGAGAGAAAGGAACTTTTTGCCCGGTTGGCTTCTTCCGCGATTCGGAATGCCTGCTCGGCGGCCTCTTTTGACTGCGCCAGCATCGCGTTGGATTCCTCCAGACGCTGGTTCAGGTATTCCTGCCTGCGCCGGTTCTCCTGTTCCTGCTTGAACAGGCGGGCGCCGCTTTGTTGTTGGATAATGGCAGCCACTGCCAGGAACAGCAGTACAGTCAGCCCTACGGCCAGACTTAGCAGCGTACGGATGGTAGCTCCCACCATCTCTACCGTGCCCGACGCCACGAACTCCGCCGGGATCAGGAACATAAGTAGGGTGCCGTATTCTTCCAGTGACGCAAGGCAGTAGAAGTATTCCCGGCCCTGGTACATGAAGTTGGAACTGATGATATGCTCTTCCTGCAAAGCAGCCCGTATATCCGGGATGGATTGCCCTTCCATTTCTTCCAGCGCTTTTAGGACATTATAAGCCTGGATGGTACCGCCTGCCAAGTTTTCATCGTGCATACGGGTACCGTTGCTTTTCAAGATATACGTTTCATTTTGGCTGCCATAAGCGTCACTGTCATAGTACCCAGTAAGGGTATGTACGCCTTTTAAAAGCACTGCATGGGTAAAAACCGTGCTACCGTCCACGGTTTCCAAAGGCGCGTCCAACTTTTTTACAAAGGCCCAGTAGCCTCCTTGGTAAATATAACTATCGGTAATAAAGGTATACCGCTCATCCCCAGTAGAAATTAGGTCAATATCCGACCATACGCCATGTTTTCCTGCCGCATCGTGGCAATGGCCTTGGCTGTCCAGCAGCATAAGCGTAGAACCATAGCTTTGTGTGTCCAGCAACTGTTCCAATTCACCTAAAGTTTGGATAACGTCCCCAGGGGTATGCAATTTTTGAGAGGACAACAGGTTGACTGCGGCGGTAAGGTAGTTCCAGTGGGTGTCCAGCGCGGTATCCAGGTTGGCCCGTACCTGGGCGGTGATTTCCAAAAGCTGGGCGGTGCGTTCTTTAAAAATCTGTGCCTGCTGATACCGGGTGAAAAGGGTACCGCCTGCCAGCATAGACAGCAGCAGGCAGGCTGTCAGGGCAATCGCTAGGATAAGTTTTTTCTTTTGGCCATTGGAGCGCATACTCCCTCATCCTCTCTCTTAAAGTGCTTATAGCCAAGGGCCCCTGTACCCTCTTAATTCCAGGGGTTGCCGTCAGGGGAAACGGTTTTCTGTGCCTTCAGCCAGTCCAGCACAAAATCCCAAAGTGAGCCGCTTATAACCTGGGCATGATAGGTTTTGGCAGTTTCATCCGTGTAGCCCTGCATGGGGAATGCTACCTGGTAGCTTTTATCGTCCTCTGGTTCCCCGCCGCCCTTGACTACGGTTATATAGGGATAGGGAATACCATCCCCGGCGTCGAACCCTTTTTCTGTTAATGCCTTAAGTTGGGCCCCGGTCATGGTCATCAGGGCATATTCACCGATGGTAGAGGGGCAAATGGTATAGGCAATGTCCATGTCGATTTGCCCCTTGTAAAGCCTTGTAGAAATGCCGGTTGAAATGTTGGCCCCACCTACATGGTACGTGTCCGCTATAGGGATCACGGCAGCATCAGCGCCTGACGCGCTGCCCAATGCCTTGCCCACAAGGGTTGCGGTTTCTTCCAGCGTGAAATCAGCCGTGCTTTCGCAAAAGGCTAGTTGGCTGGTGTGGTTCAGGTAATCCTGCTGCAATTCGTCCATCCGGGCTATGCACTTTGAACCGTCCATACCGTTTTCGCCCCGGAACCATTCCTTAAAAGATTGGCCCAGGTCGGGCAGGATGCCCCAGGAGGAAAAGGTCAGGGGGAAAGCCTGGCCCTCCCGCATGGCCTGCTGGGCGTCACCAATCAAGGAACCTTCTGGGAGGGGAGCATTGTTGAGCGCACTGAGCACACAGGGGGTTTCCTCGGTGATAAAAGTAGCCTGTCCTTGTGGGGAGAAAAGCAGGGATAGCAAGCGGATGGCCTGTTCCAGCTTTTTTTCGTTCCCAGGCTCAGTAAGACGCCTGCTGATACCAATAAAACTGGTAGGGCTGTAGGCGTAGGCGTTTTTATCCCCATGCTCGCTGATAAAGGGCATAATTCCCAGTTTGTCCCCGGTATCCGGCAATTCGGTGATATTAACAGTCATTTGTGCCGTACAGAAAACGGCCTTCCGGTTTCCCAGGTAATCCAGCAGGACTTGGGGGTTATTGCGGTCTTTCGGGTCTGTAGTAAACATACCGGCATCTATATAGCGCTGGACATAATCCATGATTTCTTCCCAATGCCCGGCGGCAGTAGCGTTCCCGGCAAGGAAGTCCCGCTCCCAAACCACGCCTTCTGGGGTGGTAAGCCAGCCGGTTTTAGCCAGGTTAAATACGGCAGAAAAGGAGTTGCCGGTAAGCAGGGTGCCCAACACACCGGGGACCAATCCTTGCGCCTCGATTTCTTGGCACAGTTCCTCCAATTCGGCAAAATTGGTAGGCAGGGCCCAACCATGCTCCTCCATGAGCGTTTGGTTGTAGAAGATGCCGTACATAGCATAGTTGACGGGCAGCAGGTAAATGCCCCCGTCAATAGCCACCTGATCCAGCACAGAAGTGGAAAAGCTGTTGATGAAGTCATAGTCAGAGAGGTCAGCCAGGTGCTCTTGCGCCAGTTCCTGGTCCATAATCTGGGAAGTAATGAAGATGTCGGGGGTATCATCGGCACGCATACAGACCCAGCCATAGCCGGTGCGGTTTGCGCCCGCGTTGGGGATAAATTCCAGTTCGATATCCGGACAGGTTTCATCCAGCAGGGCCAGGAAATCATCATAACCGTTCCAGACCATCCAGGTCAGGGCAGCGCTTTCCCCGGAAGGATGGGTACCCGCCGGCGTGGAGGTGCAAGCGGACAGCAACAGGGCTAGTACCAGAACCAGCCCCAGCAAGGGACGCAGAATCTTTGTAGGCATATACACATTTCCTTTCCTCTCTCAAAAGGTGCTTTGAGGGTGTTTATTATGAGAAAAGTAATATAAATCATTATACACGGGATGAGGGGCCACGTCAAGGAAATTTGGTTGTATGAGGGAGGGGATTGGGAGGTTTTTGCACCCAGTAATAATTATTTTATGATACGGGGCGGCTTAAGGTGACAGCAGGCCGTTAGTGGCATGGGAATTACTGGGAAGGGGGAGGAAAAGACCAAAAAGCGAGGCACATGATAGGCGGACAAAACCACAGAGCCAGGCGTAAATTGGGTTGCCGGTACACGCCATATAACATTTGACTTATATGCTCTGCTTTGCTATAATAAACAAATAAGCAGGGAGAAAAAACCTGCCATAGGGAGGGGAAACCATGAAACTTGCCGCGATTGGCAGCAACTGCATTGACTATTACTGGAATGTGGAAAATGGGCTGGCCTGCCCAGGTGGAGGGCCGGTGAATATGGCTGTATATACCCTGCGGTTGGGCGGGGCTGCCTCCTACATTGGGCCGGTGGGTGACGACCGGTACGGCGAGGTCATACACCGGGCGATGGCCACAAAGGGAGTAGATGTGTCCCATCTACATATACTGCCTGGTAGTACGGCGGTATCACAGGTAGAACTGCGGAATGGCGAACGGATTTTTGGAGATTATGAGGAAGGGGTTCTGGCCGGGTACACACTTTCCCAAGATGACCTGGCTTTTATTGGGACCCACGATGTGGTGGTCTGCGACTTGTGGGGTAAAGTGGAGGGCTTTTTCCCTCAAATAAAGGCGATGGGTATCCCCACAGCTTTTGACTGCGCCACCAGGCCGGAGGACCCTGCCAGCCGCCGGGCTATCCCCTATACAGATTACCTGTTTTTCTCCGCAGAAGGGGGCGACTCCTCCGCCCTGCGGGAGCAGTTGCGCCATTACGCGGCGCAGGGCCCACGCCTGGTAACGGCCATGTTGGGGGAACAGGGCAGCCTTTGCTACGACGGACAGGATTTCCACAGCTTTGGCATCATCCCATGCCCCAAACTGGTAGACAGCATGGGGGCCGGGGACAGTTACATTGCCGGGTTCCTCAGCGGCATTGTAGATGGGGCCCCCATACAGGCAGCGATGGAAAAGGGGGCGGCCGCCGCCACGGAAACATTACAGTATTTTGGAGCATGGGAAATATAATCGTGCAAAATGGGAGGTAGCAACCATGCAATATGAACCGAAAGCCTGGGCAGAGAGCCAGGGGCCCTGCCTGCGCAACTTTGACGAGCAGGGGGATTTAGCCAGTGTCAATGGGGCATTGGCCCTGCGCCCGCAGATTGAGAAGATCATGGACACCCTTTGGGAAGAGGGGTTCGACCGGCTATTTTTTATGGGGATTGGCGGCACCTATGCCTCGGCTATGCAGGTAGAGGTCTATCTTAGGGGCCGCTCCGCCCTGGATGTGCGGGCGGAGAACGCAGCGGAGTACTTGACTACCGGTAACCGCCGGCTTACAGAGCGGTCGGTGGTGATATACTCCAGCTTTTCCGGTAATACGCCGGAAATGGTACAGCTTGTGAAAAAGGTAAAACAGGTGGGGGCCAGGGTGGTGGCCTTTATCGATACGCCTGGTTCTGTGTTGACACAGCCGGAATACTGGGATCACCTGGTGCTTTATCCCAAAAACGAGCAACTGAAATTCTATATGGTGGCGAATTACCTGATGGCAAAAAACGGGGAGTTCCCAGAATACCCGCAGTATAATCAGGAGATGGAGGCCCACTTGGCCAAGGGTTTGGCCAACATAGAGAAACTGGCCGATGCCTGGGCGTGGCAGTACGCAAAAGACAAGGCGGCATTCCTAAAGGCACACCCAGACCTGCCCCACTACTTTATCGGCGCTGGCAACCAGTGGGGGGCTACTTACTCCTACGCCATGTGTTATTGGGAGGAGCAGATGTGGATACGCACCCGGTCTATCACCTGCCCGGAGTTCTTTCACGGGATGCAGGAGGTCATCACGGCGGACACCCCGGTCACGCTCTTTATGGGAGAGGACGAGCAACGCCCCCTGGCAGAGCGGGTAGCCCGGTTCCTGCCAAAAGTTTGTGGCAACTATACGGTCATTGACACCAGGGAACTGCCCATGGCGGGGATATCCCCAGCGTTCCGGGGTTCCATCTCCCATCTAATGATGCACGCCGTCAACAACCGGGTGGATGCCTATCTGGAGTTGTTCTTGCGGCATCCTTTGTCCATCCGCCGGTATTACCGGCAGTTTGATTACTAACCACGCCAGCGTTCTGCATATAATTTGTGAAAATATAGGCAATTTCCCCGTTTGATCGCAGGAGAAACTGCCTATTATTACGCGCGTTTTTGATAAAGGGAGGTTAGTAGGAGGGCTGCCAGCAAGCAGATGGCGCAGATTCCAACAACCCAGTTGCCCTGCCCAATAGGCAGGGAGGTGTTTGCAGCCACTACGCCCTCTCCGGCTCCGCGTATTGTCCCGCTGGGTGGCTGCTCACCTCTTGGCTGTCTATCAAACGGGGAGGCGGCTGTATCCCCGTCCTCCGCCGATGAAGGTTTTCCGGCGCCAGCCCGGCTATTGTCCATACCGCCCATCGCGGATATATCTACGTTGGCAGCGTCAAGCAACGCCTCAGGCTGTTGTGCCTGCCCCTCGGAGATAGAGGGGATAGACCCTTCCAGTTGGCCGCTGATACTTTGGGCCCGCAGTAAGCAAAACTCTTTTAGGGTATCGACCCCTGCCTCAAACTGCCCATATGTGCAAAATTTTGTGGGGTCTTTTTCTACATAAGGCTGGATCAGTGTCCGTACCCGGTCAAGCTCTTCCGCAAAATAGCCGCATTCAAACACTTCGGCCAGAAATTGCTGGAAGTACTGGTGGTAAATCTGCATATAATTGTCGTCGGAGAATATCCAAGCCAGCATGGGCCGGGATTCTACCGTTCCCCCGGAAACAGGGGTGTCAATGGGGTAATTCACTAGGGCGCTGGCATCTTGTGCTCCCATAAAGCCTCCAAAAGCCAGGTTATAGTCCCAGGGGATCATCGCCAGTTGTCCGTTGTCCTCATACAGGTAGTAGTTATGGATCATGGAGCCGGTATAGCTGTCGAAATTGCATACAAAGTTGTGCACCACAAAATATCGTATTACCTGCTCTATATCCACTACATTTTCTATATTTTCGCCGTTGTTCAACTGCTTTAGGGCGGCAATGAGCCTGTCTTTATCCACATCCGTGGCGGCGGTTTTTGCATTGTCAAAGATATTCTGATAGCTGGCATACGAATCGTCCGTATAAATCAGAGATACATCGCTGCTGCCCATGCCGCCGAAGTTTTTCTGCATAAAGCCGCCAAACCCATCGACGGCATCCGGTTGATCTTCACGTGAAAAGGGACGATCGCCTGATGCGGGGAATGACTGTTCTGTGTTTTCGTCCAAGCCTTCCTCAGATGTCCCCTCTGGTGGGTATTGGTGGTCTAGGCCATCCTGCCTATCCGGTGGAAACTGCATATGGGGGGCCTCTCCATCTGCCCGACTGCCAGTTCCCTCAGAAGGGACGGGTATGTCCTGGGCATTGGCCGGATTTTGCATAGCAGGAGGCGTAGGCATATCTTCATTCTGCCAGTCTGCCATATCAAAGCCGCCGCCATTCCCTCTGCCGCCTCCAAAGTCTTGGCTGTCTGGTTTATAAAGCTGGCCGTAGTTGTTGCCGTAGTTTCGTTGCAAGAAACCCTCTTCCACGCCTTCCGCAGCCAGATACAGCCCCCAGTCCTCGCCGTTTACCGTTAGCCATACATAGCTGCACAGGGGGGCGGCTACGCCAAACTGTCCCATCAACTGGTAGCATAGATAGTCTTTCATGCAGGTGTTGTCCTGTATCAGGTTGTTTAGGCTCAGCTTATCCAGCCCGTAGTAGGTTTTGCCGGCGTCATAGCAGTCGAACTCTACCTTGAAACTGTACCGGTCGTTGCCGTAAGCGGCCACCTGGGTCAGCGAGGTATTGCCTTTAGCCCGCAGCCCTACGTTTTGGTAGGCCTCCCCGTCAATGACGAGGGAACAGAGGTTGTATTCTTCGTTTTCGCAGGTGCTGAGGAATGTTTCCCAATCCTTCATCACTATGTCGATGGTGTGTACAGTCGAAGTATCGAACAGCCTCTCCATATACCCCACGGTTTTTGCAACTTGTTGCAGCCCCAAGGCGTTTCCCTGCAAAAAGAGGATTGTCAGCAGAAGGGTTCCGGCCAGCACCCCACAGCATATGCGTTCGAAATGCTTATGTGTTGACATACCATGCTCCTTCCAGTTCAAACCATATAATCGCCATTATAGCTGACCAGCACCGCGTGGCTGACGCCGTCCATTCCGGCTAACAGGTTGACAAACTGGGTTTCGCTGCTCTTCATGCGTATTTCCAGGTTCAACTCAATGCCATCTTCCCGTACGGTTTTGCTTTTCACTACACATCTGCCTACCTGTTCCCGGATAAACTGCATGGCCCTGGTTTCGCTATCTGTATCCCGGCAGCTCGCGACTAGGATATAGGGGTTGAAGTGGGCTTTCCGGTTGGCGAATACAAGCAGCACCGCCCCAATGGCCACGCTGCCAAATACAGCCAGGGGGATGAGCCCTGCTGCCAGCACGATACCCGCCGCAATGGCCCAAAACAGGAAGGCAATGTCCAGTGGCTCCTTGATGGCTGCCCGGAAACGCACAATGGACAAGGCACCCACCATGCCCAGGGACAGTACGACGTTAGAGGTAACAGCCAAAATGACCAGGGTAGTGGTCATGGACATAGCTACCAACGTGATCCCGAAACCAGAGGAGTACATGACCCCTGCAAAGGTTTTCTTGTAGATAAGGCAGATGAACAGCCCGATGCCAAAAGACAGGATCAGTGCCAACGCCATGTTCAGTAGCGAAACACTGTCAGCCCTTTCCAGAAAACTGGATTTAAAAATGTCTTGAAAAGTCATATGGATTTGCTCCTTTGTTATTTTTTAAGATACCGCTATTACAAGTTAAGTATGCCGGCCTACCCGTAAATACGGCAGGCGGCATATTTGGAAAATGCACTGGTACGGACGCCAGGCGTCTGTACCAAATCCCGGATAAGGGATGGCAGAAAACCGTCCCATTTTACCTCTAGAATCGTGGGGGCCTCTACCGGTATGCAAAGGCAGTTCGGATCCAAAAAGCCATTGCAGTGAAGGGCAACGCGAAGGCCGTAGTCCAAAGTAACCCGTACATTGCCCGGTGGGTAGAGGAAAGCCTCTCTTGTATAATCTACAATGGCCTTTGGTCCCAGCCCCGCAGTGGCCATTTTCCGGCACAATTCCTGACACAGCGCATCTTGTACACAGGCAGTACGTTTTTCAAGCAGCGCCAGGGCTGTAGTGTGGCTGATGCGGGATTGTGCTTTCCCACATAAGCCGTTTTGCTTTACCTTTTTTTCCAGCAGGATAAACCCTGTATCACCGTTATAATACCGCAGCCGGAACTTTTCCCGCCTATTTACCCCGTTGATTTTCTCCCACAGGGCCCTATCGCCGGGGGTATCAAAATACAGGCTGCGGATAGCGTACCGCCCGTCCACGGCATGGGGGTCAGGCTGTAGCACAGCCGATAACCGGGCACGTAAAGCCGGTAAATCACCGGGGCCAAGGGTATGTTTCCATTCATGTCGCAGTTTCATTTAGGTATCACCTCACTTTTTGTTTCTTCCAGGCAAAGCATACCATGGCAACCTTAAATCAGCCTTAGAAGTAGCTTGTCTACTGACAAAAAAGGGTAAAGCAAAGATGCCCTCCCAAAAGGGAGGGCATCTTGTGCCAAGGAACTCATTGTAAGCGGAAACGCACGGAAAAAGCAATATATCCCTCCAGGTAGCAGGCGGAAATTTTGGCCCCGTTCGCCTGGGCAATAGACTTTGCCACAGCCAACCCGATTCCATACCCGCCGCTTTTTTGGCTCCGGGCGCTGTCGCCCCGGTAAAACCGTTCGAAGAGTTTATCCGGCGGCACAGGGGGTGGGGAGGCACAGGTGTTTTTTACCTGCAAATTGGCGCGGCTCTCTTTTCGGGCCAGGGAAACTACAAGTTCGCCGCCCCTATCCCCGTGCCGGATCCCATTATCCAACAGAATAGAGATAAGTTGCCGTATCTGCCCCCTGTCGGCCCGTATACGTATATCCCGGCTTACCTCACGGGCCAGTTGCAGGCCACTGGTTTCCAGGGGCTGGAGGAATCCGGCTAGCGTTTCCTCCAACAGTGCGTCCAGTGAAAATACTTCTGGTTGGGCAGTGGCAGCGCCTTCATCCATGCGGGCCAGCAGCAATAATTCCTTTACCAGCCCATCCAGCCGCCCGGTCTGGGCCCGTATATTCCGGCTCCACTTGTTAGGGCCGGTATAAAGTTCCATAGCCTCCGTGTTGGACTGTATGATTGCAAGCGGGTTTTTTAGCTCGTGGCCGGCATTGGTAACAAACTGCTTTTGCCGCTCTATGTTCTCAGCAATGGGCCGTATAGCCCGCTGGGACAGTAAAACGACCACGGCCAACATCAGCCCCCAACAGACGAGCCCGGCCCCACCGGAAAGCAACAGCACCCACAGGCAAGCCAGCCCTTCACTTGTGGTGTCCAAAAACAACACGGAAGTCCCAAGCGGTGGAACTTTTTTTACAAGGTAACGGAACTGCCCTCTGTCCCCGGTATCTTTATCCTGGCTGGTAACCTCTTCCGCCAGGGCCAAAGCCTGCTCCCGGCTAACCTGTGATGTGCGGCTTACATCCACAAACACCACCTTGCCTGCGCTGTCAAAACGCACCACAAAGTAGTTGGAGCCCATAAAGGTATCGTAGTCGTTGCGGTGCATCTCTGGCAGGCCGAACCCTTTTCCGGGTGTATTAGGCGCCTGTGGGGGCGGTAGCCTTCCCACATCGCCACCGGTGTCACCTAGCATCTGTAAAGTATGTTCCAGCCGGACATTGACCAGGTACAGGTTGGCCCCGTTTATTGCTCCCAGCAGCAGAAGGATGAGCGCGGTAATAGCTGCCATAGCGGTAAACACAAACCTGTGCTGCAAACTCCGTATCATCCCATCACCTCCAGTGTATACCCAAGGTTCCGTTTGGCGGCAATGCGTATATTGGCCCCCAGGGCAGCCAGACGCTTGCGCAGATAGGAAATATATACCCACACCGCGCCCAATTCCGTATCGGTATCATACCCCCATACCCGGCAGAGCAATTCCTCGGTAGAAAGATAAATGCCGTGGTTTAGCATAAGCAGTTCCATCAAAAGGTACTCCTGCCGGGGCAGTACAAACTGTTTCCCTCCGCCGGAGAGGGTATAGGTCTTTTGGTTTAGACTGATATTCCCGCACCGCAGGACATTGGGGGTGTACTCTTCCCGGCGGCGCAGCAGGGCACGTACCCTTGCCAGTAGCAGTTCCATGGAAAAGGGCTTAGGCAGGTAATCGTCTGCGCCCAAATCAAGCCCCCGGATCTGGTCTTCTACCTCCGCCCGGGCGGTCAGCAGCAAAACAGGTGTGCGGTTCCCGGCGTTGCGGATCCCTTGTAATACTTCCAATCCGTTTCGCCAAGGCATCATAATATCCAGGATAATGCCATCGTATTGCCCAGTCAAAGCGTAGTCCAGCGCGTCCTGTCCGTCATATACCGGATCCACCAGGTAGTGGTGGTAGGACAGTATATCCGTTACGGCCTCCGACATAGCGGGCTCGTCCTCCGCATAGAGCAATTTCATGGGGATACCTCCATCTGCAAAGCATTTTGGCTGTATAGGGCCGGCCCTACGCATAGGCTATAAAGTCGGCCTGCTCCCGGCTATTGTACCAAAAAGCGGCAGGCGAAGCAATACCTTCCCTATACTAAAAAATGAACCACCCTATGGGAATGGGCGCGCCCAAAGGGTGTGTTTGATATCTTCGACGGTCGCGGAGTTGGCATAGCCAACTCTTGGTGCTGCCAAGGCCGAACCGGCGGCTAGACGGCGAACAGGAATAAAACCATTGAAAAGCAGCGGCATACCGTGTATAATAAAAAAACACCGTTTTATAGGAGGAACTCATGTACCAGTTGATAAAAAAAGAGGGTGCTGCCCGGCGGGGCGCTTTCACCACCGTGCACGGCACGGTACAGACCCCTGGCTTTATGAACGTTGCCACGGCCGGGGCCATTAAAGGCGCTGTTTCGGCGTTTGATCTGAAGGAACTGGGCTGCCAGGTACAGCTATGCAACACTTACCACTTGCACTTGCGCCCCGGTGATGAAACCGTAAAATCCCTAGGCGGCATACGCAAGTTTACCGGCTGGGATGGCCCGGTACTTACGGACAGTGGCGGTTTCCAGGTGTTTTCCCTGGCAAAGC
Organism: Acutalibacter caecimuris; assembly: GCF_034335085.1. Lineage (NCBI taxonomy): Bacteria > Bacillati > Bacillota > Clostridia > Eubacteriales > Acutalibacteraceae > Acutalibacter > Acutalibacter caecimuris. The sequence continues at coordinate 99,571 of NZ_JAWXXJ010000005.1, forward strand.
TGCGGAATATCCGGGAGGAAGGTGTGACCTTTGCCTCCCATATTGATGGGCGCAGGATCTTTATGGGCCCGGAGGAGAGTATGCGCATCCAGTCCAATTTGGGTTCGACCATTGCCATGGCCTTTGATGAGTGTGTGGAGAACCCTGCCCCTTATGAGTATGCCAAAAACTCCTGTGGCCGCACGGCCCGCTGGCTGGAACGCTGCAAAGTGGAGATGGCCAGGCTCAACGCCCAGGAGGGCGCCCTGAACCCCCACCAACTGCTGTTCGGCATCAACCAGGGCTGTACCTATACGGATTTGCGGATAGAGCATATGAAACGGATCGCGGATATGGGCCTGGACGGCTACGGTATTGGCGGCCTGGCGGTAGGGGAGCCTGCCCCGGAGATGTACGCGGTGATTGAGGCTATTGAGCCCTATATGCCTGTGGATAAGATCCGCTACCTGATGGGGGTAGGCACCCCGGTCAATATTTTAGAGGCGGTGTATCGGGGGGTGGACCTGTTCGACTGTGTAATGCCTACCCGCAATGCCCGCCATGGCCACGCCTTTACCAGTGAGGGGGTACGCAACCTCCTGAACGCCAAATATGTGCTGGACGAAACCCCGCTGGATCCCAGTTGTGGCTGCCCGGTCTGCCAAAAGTTCAGCCGTGCCTATATCCACCACCTGTTCAAGGCAGGGGAGATGCTGGCCATGCGCTTGACGGTGATGCACAACCTATACTTCTACAACCACCTAATGGAAAAGATACGGGATGCCCTGGACGAAGGGTGCTTTGCAAGCTTTTACCGGGAAAATGTGGAGGTGCTGGGCCGCCGGATTTAGCCGCCGGAAAAATCCTTCCAGAAAGCGCTTGCATATTGGGGGTTTTCCTGATATAATCAGTAGTAATCATTGGAAGGGATGTGTTCACACAAGATGTACAACCTAAAGCTATTGGACGCTGCCGCCGCAGGTGCAGGCGGAGGCATGAGCCTGATCGTGATGATTTTGGTCTACGGCCTGTTCTTCGTAGCGCTGTATTTCATCTTTTTCCGCCCCCAGAACAAAAAGAAGAAAAAAGAGGCAGAAATGCGCAAAAATGCTCAGGTGGGTGATGAGATCACCACCATTGGGGGTATTTGCGGGCGCATTGTGGCGGTAAAGGAGGAGTCCGATTCCGTCATTATCGAAACTGGCAGTGATAAGTCCAAGCTGAGGATCAAGCGCTGGGCTATTGGTAGCGTGGATACCGTGCACGAGGACGACGCCTAGTTATTTGGTATAAATGGGCCCCGGTAAGCCGGCAGGCCCTAAAGCAGGAATAAAAAGGCCCCACGGCTCATATGTATTTCCCATAACCGGTGAATTCTATGAGCTGTGAGGTCTTTTTGTTATGAAATGGGTCAAAGCCTTGATACTTTCGTCCGTCCTGACTGCGGCAGTTTCTATGCTACTGCTTTCTGTGGCTGCCTTTGTGGTATGCCGTAGCGGCAGCCTGCCCAGGGGCGCCCTGCCCCTTATCACAACCTTGATTGCCTGTGGGGCTGTGTTCCTGTCCGGCTTTTTTACCGCCCTATCCATGCGGGAAAAAGGCTTGCTGCTGGGGCTTGCAGCAGGGTTGGTCTTTTTGCTGTGCGCCGGCCTGGTGACGTTTTTGCTGTTTCAGGGCCAGCCCGGCCCGGCCAGTGCCGGTAAAGGCGCGGCTGTCCTGCTCAGCGGGGCTATCGGCGGTATTTTGGGTGCAAACCGTAAGCAAAAGGTCAAATTCTGAACGATCGCCCCATTCTATAACAATGCTGTAACCTTCGATTACAATTTGGCTGTTTTGCTTGAAAAAACCTTCACAACCTGCTATACTGTAAATAAAACTGCTGTTTGTGAAGGGAGAGGGGATCATGGGGAACAAACGGGGAACTTGGCTGGTTTGGGCACTGGCCCTGCTTATGGTGATAAGCTTTGCCGGGTGTGGCGGGAAGGGCAGCGCAGGTGCGGAAACCACCGGCAGCGTGTCAAGCGCAGCAGAAGGGCCATACAACGAAGACTATGCGGAACGGATGTCGGCTGCGGGAGCCAGTGCCAGTGAAGGGGATCTTTCTCCTTATGGGGAGGGGGACACGATAGAAGAAACCGGGACGTCCTCGGCCCGCTCCGGCCGCAAGTTGATTACCACCGTACATATGGAGGCCGAATCAGAGGACTATGACGGTTTTTTGGCCTGGCTGCACGGCCGTTTGGCTGAGGCCGGGGGCTATGTGGAAAATTCTGAGATCTATGCCGACCGGAACGAGCGGCGAAACTGCTACCTGGCACTACGGGTGCCCGCGGACAAGCTGGAAGATTTTCTCAGTGCGGTGGGAGAGAATTGCAATGTCCTTCAGCGCTCCACGAGCGAGGAGGACGTAACCCTTCAATATGTAGATACCCAAAGCCACCGGGACGCCCTGCGCGTAGAGCAGGAGCGCCTGTTAGAGCTTTTAGGGAAAGCCGAAAGCCTGGAGGATATCCTGGCATTGGAGGAAAGGCTGACTGCCGTACGGTATGAGTTGCAAAACTATGAGTCTGCCCTACGGGTGTTCGATGACCAGATCGATTACAGCACGGTAACCCTCAACCTACAGGAGGTAGTGGAACTTACCGAGCCGGAGCCTGAAACCTGGGGGAGCCGGGCGGTTTCAGGCATGAAGGACGATGCCCGTGGTATCCTGGTGTTTTTCCAGGAGTTGGGGTTGTTTATCGTAACCCACCTGCCTACTTTGGGGCTGCTGGGTGTTATAGCAGTTGTAGTCCTGCTGCTCACAGCCAAACGACGCCGCCAGATCCGCGAGAGCCGCAAGGAGCAAAAAGAAATCCTGCGCTCTATGCAGGAAAACGCCCAAAAAGAAAAAGCGGGGCGGCAATAATGGCATACTATGCTTTTGAGGCATAGTAAGGTATGCTTTCCAGACATTTGCTTTTTGAGGGAAAGTGGAGTATAATGGTATACAATCCAAAAGCTGCGGTGTACATCGGCGACCGCGGCCAATCCCCTGTAAAAAGGAGCATAAAGCATGGTCATTGAAAATAAAACCTTTGACGAAGAGCGCGCCTTGTACGGCAGCGTAGGTATTACAGTAAAAAACTGTTCCTTTGACGGTCCTGCTGACGGCGAGAGCGCCTTTAAGGAGTGCCGGGACGTAGCTGCGGAGCACTGCTTTTTTAACCTGCGCTACCCATTTTGGCATGACGACGGACTGGCTATCCGTAACAGCCAGATGACGGACCAATGCCGGGCGGCACTCTGGTACAGCCAGCATATTACGATTACAGATACAAAACTCCACGGCATCAAAGCCCTGCGGGAGTGCAGCGACATCCTTATGCAAAATTGCCATGTCATCTCCCCGGAATTTGGCTGGTTTAACCACCATGTGCGTATGGAGGACGTGTCTGTAGAGGGCGAGTACTTCATGATGCGTTCCGACGGCCTGCAATTTAATAATGTGCGTCTAAAGGGCAAGTACTCTTTCCAGTACATTGAGGGCTCTACCTTTGAAAACTGTGATTTTGATACCAAAGATGCCTTTTGGCACGCCAAAAACATAACCGTACGCAACAGTACTATCAAGGGAGAGTACCTGGCCTGGTACTGCGAGAACGTGACTTTTGAGAACTGCAAGATCATGGGAACCCAACCCCTGTGCTACTGTAAAGGCCTCAAGCTGGTCAACTGTGAGATGGTTGGCACGGATTTGAGTTTTGAGAAGTCGGAGGTGGAAGCCACCTTGACTGCCCCCATTGACAGCATTAAGAACCCCCTTTCCGGTAAAATTACCGTGCCCTGTGTGGGGGAGATTATCCGTGATGACCCAGAGTCCAAAGGGGAGATCGTGGTGGGTAAACAATACTGCTGCGCCTAAGTGCTTAGGGCTGAAACCGCTAGGTCCATAAGATAGCCAGCCGCTTTTTTGTAACACGGAACAGCATACACCATGCCGGTTAGGCCGGGGCTTTGCATATGGTAGCCCCGGCCATTTCTTGTACTGGTTTTTCATGCCATTCTCTACTTGACACCTCTTCCTTTGCTGTGGTATAGTTAACAGGAACTGCCGCAGCGAACCTACTGCGTTCTAAATCGAAACGGAAAGGAACGGTAACATATGAAAGCTTGCTATGTCAATATCACCATCAACAATGGGAGGATAGTTGGCTGCTAAAGTTCCTCCCTAACTACAAGGAGGAACTCAGTTTTGAGTAAAAAGCAATTTAAAGAATTGATCTCGTTTTATAAACCCTACCAGGGCCTGTTCGTTGCCGACCTGCTCTGTGCCCTGGCTACTGTCGGTATAGCGTTGCTGATCCCTTTGGGCGTGCGCGCCGTTGCGGACAGTTTGCTGGACAGCGGCCCGGAGGAGATACCCAGCGTGCTTTGGGCAGGGCTTGGGCTGGCGGCTCTTGTGTTGCTACAGACGCTATGTACCTATTTTTATGATTACCAGGGCCACTACCTGGGCGCAAAGATTGAGCGGGATATGCGTGCGCGGATGTTCTGCCACTGCCAGCGCCTGTCCTTTAGCTACTATGATGAACATACAGTGGGTGACCTGATGTCCCGCATCACCAACGATACCCTATCCCTAGCGGAATTCTTCCATCATGTGCCAGAGGATTTGCTGATCTTCACCATCAAATTCCTGGGTGCAACGGCGATTCTGCTCAGTGTCCACTGGCAGACCACGTTGATCATCCTGGCTTTCCTGCCGTTTATGCTGATTTTTACGCTGCGCTATAACCGGAAGATGGGTGCGGCAATGGAGCGCTCCCGCCAGAGTATGGCGCGGATCAATGCCCAGGCCGAGGACTCTCTCTCTGGCATTCGGGTGGTACAGTCCTTTGCGGGCGAGGCGGTGGAGGAAGAGAAATTCTCTCGCCATAACCGGCAGTTTTTGGAGGATCGCCGGGCCGGCTACCAAAGTGAGAGCAAACTCTATTGTGGTATGGATGCCTTCTCGGCCCTGCTGCCCATAGCGGTGGTGGTGTTTGGCGGGCTGGCCATTACCCGTGGGGCCATGACCCTGGCCGACCTGCTGCTGTTCCTGCTGTACCTTGGCTACTTTATGGGCCCGGTACAGGGCCTGGTGAACACCAGCCGGCTGTTACAAGAAGGCCGCACTGGGTTTCGCCGTTACCGGGAACTGCTGGACACCCAGCCTGAAATCAAAGACCAGCCGGTCTCTGCCGGGCCTGAAAAGATTCAGGGCAAGATCCAGTTCCAGCAGGCGGAATTCCGCTATGGCCAGGGGGAGCAGGTCTTTTCCGGGCTGGATTTGACCGTGGAGGCCGGGGAATATGTGGCGCTGGTAGGGGCCTCTGGGGTGGGGAAAACCACCCTCTGTGCCCTGATCCCCCGGTTCTACCAGCCCCAAAAGGGCCATGTGTTGCTGGACGGCGTGCCGGTAGAGGATATCCCCCTGCGTACCCTGCGGCAGAACGTGGGTGTGGTACAGCAGGATGTGTACCTGTTCACGGGTACGGCGGCAGAGAACATCGCCTATGGCCGCCCCGGCGCCACCCGTGATGAAATTATCCAGGCGGCCAAGCTGGCCGGGGCCCATGAGTTTATAAAAAAGCTCCCCGGCGGCTATGATGCGGAGATTGGTCCCCACGGGGTCAGGATCTCAGGGGGGGCAGCAGCAGCGGTTGTCTATTGCACGGGTGTTTTTGAAGGACCCTCCGGTGCTGATTTTTGACGAGGCTACCAGTTCCCTGGACAGCCACAGCGAAAAGCTGGTGCAGCAAAGTCTGGAACAGCTTGCAAGGGGCAGTGGTGGGCGGCCCCGCACTACGTTGGTGATCGCCCACCGGCTTTCCACTGTGCGGGAGGCCGGGCGCATTGCGGTCTTGGACGAAGAGGGCATCTGCGAACAGGGCACCCACCAGCAGTTGATGGATCAAAACGGCGTGTATGCTGGCCTGTACCGGGCCTCGGCCGCGCTGTAAGGGTATAAAAGGATAGAAAAAGGACGGATGGGCTGTGCCCACCTGTCCTTTTTTGTTGATTGGCGATCCCTTAGCCAGCCGGATATTCCTTTTCCAGCAGGGTCCAGGTAGAGGTCATCTCCTGTGATACAGCGAAAGACATATAGTCTGAGGAGGGGGCGGCTAAAACCAGCTCCTTCCCGTCAGCGGAGGTGGTGCGTTCTCCTCCTGTGCCGTCATATAGCCATTCATGCAGGATCCCGCCCTTTGCGGTAAATGGCTGATTGGGCTTGTAGAACAGCATATAGACCGTGTTTTCTGGGTCCGTAACTGCGCCGCGGTAAGAGGGGTAGCGGCACGCGGCAAAGTCCTCCCGCAGGGCTTTTTCCAGCCGCTCCTCGAACCCGGCGGGCAGTTCGGTAAGTGGCAGCGACTTCTCCTCGTAGGTTTCCTCGGGGTCATCCGTGGCGTAGTAATCCTGGGGCGACATAGGCGCGCCGTTTTCCTCATAATCCTCTAAGGTTCGCTTGTACACCCGGCAGACCGTATCAATGGCGAACACAGGGAACAGGCTGTCCACGTATTCCTCAGACCCCAGCAGCTCCCGCTGCAAGGCCCGGCACTCCGCCATCAAACTGTCCGCCTGGGCGTTACGCGGGGTGTTATAGCGGTAGTTTGTGTAGGCGGAGCCCTCGTCCTTCAGCCAATAGTGCAGGGAAAGCAGCATGGGGGGCTCATAAGCCCGCCGTCCGGGCAGGTAGGGGTACTGGGAGGCCCGTTCCAACTCCTGTAATTTCTGATGGAGCAGGCGGACCTTTTCGATTGCCCCCTCGCTGGACACACCTGTCTGGATCCACAGCTCCTCTTCCGCCCGGCCGGAAACCGTCCGCGCCATTCCGTGGGAAAAATATGCCCCCTGCTCTATGGGCAGGGATAGGTCGGCAAAGGCAATGTCCGCCGGGTCCGGCGGCGGGGTGTCCAGCCCCAGGCCGGTGGAGATCGCCGCCACCATCAGAACTGCCAGCCCGGTAGAAACCGCCAGCGTCCCCCAGTGGCGGGCCAGCCCCTTTAGGCTGGATTTCCAGCAAAACTCGGCGGCCAGCCAGGTAAGCACCAGGGCTAGGGCCATGCTCCCCAAAGTCAGGGGGATGCCCGCGTCGCCGGCCGTATAGTCAAACACCAGGGCGGTGAGCAGGTGCCCGGCTGTGATGCAGGCAGTCAGGCCCAGCAGCGTCCGCAGAAAGAGCTCCATGGGCTTGCAGCGGCGGCTTATGCCGGAATCCTCGCTCGCCCGCCGGTGGTACAGGTACCAGCTTGCCCCGGCCATAGGCAAAAGCAGCAGGGCGGTTGCCACCATCGGCCAGCCCAAGCCGCTCTGGTTGAAACCTACCATGATCACGTGCAGCGGCGGCGTAAAGACGTGGTAGACCTCTGTGCGGTTGATCCAGGAAGAGGTTTCATAGGGCACTGTCCGCAGGATCAGGAGAATGGTCTGCCAGCAGATCGCCGTGGGGCAGACCGTTAGCAGCACCGCGAGGATCCCGTACTCAAAGTAGGTGCCGCTGGCCACGGCGCATAGGGTGAACAGCAGCAGCGTGGCCGTGGCGAATATGCCCAGCATCATCAGGTCGCCCGGCAGATTGTGCCAGTTGTCGTGGGCAATCAGGGTGCGCAAGGTCATGCCGGGGATCAGCGGCAGCCACAGGCTCACCAGGGACGCCAGCAGCCGCCCCCAGAACCAATCGTTGCGGCTGACGGGCATGGCGTGGCACAGGTCCGCCTGGGCCCGCTTAAAGCAGTCGCCAAAGTGGAAGGCCGGCAGCACCAGGGCAAAGGCCACTGCGCAGAAACTCTGGATGAAAAACTCGTGTGAGGGCATATAGTGGGGCGATATCAGACAAACAGCCATAAAAATGCCAATATATGCAATGGTCAGGCCCAAGCCCTGCCGGGCCTGCCAGAGAAAGACCGTGCCGATACCGGTATGTTTTTTAGCCGAGGATATTGTTGATGTCATAACCTGACGCCTCCATTTCACTGATAAATACTTCCTCCAACGACAAGGGCACTGTTTCCCGGAAAGAAGGGGAGAAACTGTCTACTGCGGCCAAAACTTCTTCTTGGCTGCCCCTTGCCACAAAGGTCACCAAGGAGCCGCTGATCTCCCAACTGGTGATGCACAGCTTTTGCCGCAGGGCCGCCTGCTCCGGCATTTGTGGGAACACCACCTGCACCCGTTGCAGGCACAGCCGCATACTGTCCAAATCCTGCTCCAGCACTACGCCGCCCTTGTGCAACAGGGCCAATGTGTCGCAGAGATCTTCCATTTCCCGCAGGTTATGGGAGGCCAGGACGGTGGTCATCTCCCGGTCGGCGGATTCTTCTGCCAGCAGCTTTTTCACCAGCTTGCGCACCACGGGATCCAGCCCGTCGAACACTTCGTCCAGCAGCAGTACATCCGGGCGGGAGGCCAGGCTTAAAATAAGCCCGGCCTGGCGGCGGTTGCCCTTGCTCAGGGAGCCGTACCGGGCCTTTTCGTTAACTGGGAACACTTTGCACAGCCGCTGGAAGTACCCCATATCCCAGCCGGGGTAGAACCCGGCCATAGCTTTGCCCATCTGCAAGAGGGTGGAATGGGCAGGGAACCACAACTCGTCCGCCATCAACCGGATGCGGCTTTTTAGGGCGGTATTTTTCCACGACGATGTGCCATCCAGCAGGGCCTCGCCCTCTTCCGGGTGGTATACCCCCGCCAAGATACGCAGTAAAGTGGACTTGCCCGCACCGTTAGAGCCCACTAGCCCGAAAATACTGCCCTTAGGTATAGTCAGGCTGACCTGATCCAAGGCCGTAAGCCCGCCGAACCGTTTGCTGACACCTTTACACGCAATCATGTTGTTTCCTCCTTTTTCCGAGAATCCTCCAGGGCTGCCTGGAGTGCGCCGTACTCCACGCCGCACTCCAAGGCCTCCCGTACGGCCTCCTGTACCCGGGCCAGGGCCTCAGCCCGGCGTTTCTCCCACACGGCCTCTGGCTTTGCCAGAAAAGAACCCTTCCCCGGCACCGAGTAGATTACCCCGTCACGTTCCAGCATGGCGTAGGCTTTCTGCACGGTGTTGGGGTTTACACCCAGCCCCTTTGCCACGGCCCGCACAGAGGGCAACTGCCCTGTTTCACCAAAGGCCCCTGCGGCCCCCAGCTTGATGACGCTACGGTAGATCTGCTCAAAAATTGGCAGGCCGCTTTTGTAATCGACGGTAAACAAGCTCGACACCTCCATCTGTACTATTTCGATTAGTACAGTTAAAGCATACACCTATGCGTCGGCCTTGTCAAGGGGGAAAATTTAATTTTTCAAAGCTTTTTATAGAGGGCATCGTGCAGTTTTTCCACAATTAGGGCCCAGGCCCTTTGCAATTTACGCCGCAATCTGTTATAATAAAAATAAAGTACAGGCAAGCCGGCGGCCATGTGCCCCTGCGCAGCCCAAGAAAAAGGAGCGAGCACCATGAGCACACCCAATATCCCGACCCCCCACAACGCAGCCAAGCTGGGCCAGATTGCCCCCACAGTCCTGATGCCCGGCGACCCCCTGCGGGCTAAATTTATCGCGGAAACCTTTCTGACAGAGGCGGCCTGTGTGAACACTGTGCGCAATATGCTGGCCTATACCGGCAGCTACCAGGGTAAGCCCGTCACCGTGATGGGTGGCGGCATGGGTATGCCCTCAGTGGGGATTTACACGTACGAGCTGTTCCATTTTTACGGGGTAGAGCAGATCATCCGCGTCGGCTCGGCCGGTACCCTTAGTGAAAAGGCCGGGCTGCGGGATGTGGTCATCGGCGTAGGGGCCAGCACGGATTCCAACTATGCCGCCCAGTACCAGTTGCCCGGTACCTTTGCGCCTATTGCTGATTTCAGCCTGGCCCGGGCTGCCGCAGAGGCCGGTGAGCGGCTGGGTATCAAAACCGTGGCGGGCAATATCCTGTCCTCCGATGTGTTCTATTCAGACAACACCGGCGCGTTGCAGGCCTGGCAGAAGATGGGCGTACTGGCTGTGGAGATGGAGGCTGCCGCCCTTTACATGAATGCGGCCCGGGCAGGCAAGCGGGCCCTGTGCCTGCTGACGATCTCTGACAACCCTTCCACGAGGGAAGGGCTTTCGGCAGAAGAGCGGCAGGTGAGTTTCCGGGACATGATGCAGATTGCCCTGGAAATTGCCTAAAGAGGGTATAGCGATGAAACGGTATAAGCGGGTCTTTGTGATCGTAATCGACTCCTTAGGCATTGGGGCTATGCCGGATGCGGCCCGGTTTGGGGACGAGGGGGCGGACACCTTGGGCCACATAGCCGGGGCTGCTGGCCTGTGTATCCCCAACCTGTGCCGGCTGGGGATAGCAAACCTGCGCCCTGTGCCGGGATTGCCGCCGGTGGAGCATCCTTTGGGCTACCATATGGCCCTGGAAGAGGCCAGCAATGGCAAGGACACCATGACCGGCCACTGGGAGATGATGGGCCTTTCTGTTACCCAGCCCTTCCGCACATTTACCGATACGGGTTTCCCGCCGGAACTGATTGCAGAACTGTCCTGCCGGACGGGGCGGCAGATCATCGGCAATAAAAGTGCCAGCGGTACAGAAATACTGGACGAGTTGGGGGAGGAAGAAATTGAGAAGGGACATATGATTGTCTACACTTCAGCCGACTCAGTACTACAGATATGCGGCAACGAGGAAACGTTTGGGTTGCAGGAACTGTACCGCTGCTGCCAGATTGCCAGGGAATTGACCATGCGGGAGGAATGGCGGGTAGGCCGGGTGATCGCCCGGCCCTATGTGGGCAGAAAGCGGGGCGAGTTTAAGCGCACCAGCAACCGCCATGATTATGCCCTGAAACCCTACGGGAAAACCTGCCTGGACGCCTTGAAAGGGGCGGGGCTGGACGTGATCTCCGTGGGGAAGATTTACGATATTTTCGACGGGGAGGGGCTCACGGAGGCGAACCGTTCCCAAAGTTCTGTCCACGGCATGGAGCAGGTTTTAGCGCTGGCGGAGCGGGACTTTACGGGGCTCTGTTTCGTGAACCTGGTGGACTTTGACGCCCTATGGGGCCATCGCCGTGACCCCCAGGGATATGCTGCCGAACTGGAGCGCTTTGACAAAAAGCTGGGCGAGCTCCTTCGCCGTATGGGACAGGATGACCTGCTGATGGTCACAGCCGACCACGGAAACGACCCCATTTTCCGGGGTACCGACCATACGCGGGAGCGAACCCCCTTGCTGCTGTATGCCCCCGCGATGAGCGGGCACGGATCCTTGGGTACGGCGGATAGCTTTGCGGTTATCGGGGCGACCATTGCCGCTAATTTTGGCGTACCTATGCCGGAAGGGACCATCGGCTACTCCATTTTAGAGCAGCTATCATAATCTACAAAAAGGTGCCGCGGGAAGGATTCCGCGGCACTTTTACTGATGAATACGGTTGTTTTCAACCTCGAAATATGCGATCGTTTCAGCCGTTTATAGCTTACGGTAGATCAGGAACCACATGGTAAGGAAACAGGCCAGCCCACCAATGGCGTTGGAGATGGGCTCAGCCAGGAATACCCCTTCTACGCCAAAGCCAATGGCGGGCAGCAGGAGGGTCAGCGGCACCACGATAAAGGCTTTGCGGAACAGGGAGAAGAAAATGGCCTGTCTGGCCTTGCCTAAGGATTGAAAGGTGGTTTGCCCTACAAACTGGAAGGCCATGAAAAAGAACCCAAAGAAGTAGAGGTTCAGCATATGCGCGCCGGTGTGGACGATTTGGGCATCGTTGGAGAAAATGCCGATCATCTGGCGGGGAATGAGCATGACTACGCCCCAGGCCAGCAGGGTGTAGAGGATGCCAAGCACGGACGTGAAACGGATCCCCTCTTTGACACGATGGGGCTTTTTTGCGCCATAATTGAACCCTAAAACGGGCTGCGCCCCGTTACTGATGCCCATAACCGGCAAGGAGAGGATCTCCCGCACGGAGTTGAGCACGGTCATAATGCCTACGTACAGGTCGCCGCCAAAGGCTTGCAACTGGTTATTGCATACGATTTGTACCAGGCTGTTGGTACCTTGCATCACAAAGCCGGGCATACCGATGGCTACAATGGCTTTGGTGCGTTTTAGGCTGATTTTGACCCGGCTGGCACGGAGGCGCAACAGGGCTTTTTTGCCTGTAAGGAACCGCAGTACCCATCCGGCAGAGGCTGCCTGGCTGAGCACGGTGGCCAGCGCCGCCCCCCGCACGCCCATGCCAAAAACGAAGATAAACAGCGGGTCTAGGGCAATGTTAATGGCGGCACCCAAAATGGTGGTAAGCATACCGGTTTTGGGGAAACCCTGGGCGTTTATGTAGCCGTTCAGGCCGGTGGAGAGCATGGAGAAGGCCGTGCCGAACAGGTAGATTTGCAGGTACTGGTCGGCGTAGGGGACAGAGGCCTGGCTGGCCCCGAAAAGCAGCAAAACCGGCCGGCGTAGCGGGTAGCAGAGGGCGAAAAGGACCCCGGAAGAAAGCAGCAGGAGGGCGAAAACATTGCCCAGAATGCACGAGGCTTCCTCCTCATCACGGCGGCCGCGGGCGATGGAGAACAGCGCGGTTCCCCCGCTGCCGAAAAGGCTGGTAAAGGCGGCAACCAGCACAATGACGGGGAAGGTGACACCTAGGCCGGTGAGGGCAACATCACCCACAAGAGGTAGATGGCCGATATAGATCCTATCCACTACATTGTAGAGAAGCTGCACGACCTGCGCGACGGTCAGGGGGACGGCCTGGGCGATGATCTGCCGCTTGACGGAGCCGGTGGAGAAGTCCTGGCTGGCTGCCATATGTGTATCACTCCTGTTCAGAATTGCCGGTTTTGCGGCGGTTTTTTGCGGGGAAGGGCGGGGGGATTGGGGCTAAAAAACCCCGGTTTTACGGGCTTTTTTGGGGGTGGGGGCTACATTTTGGCAGCTCATTTCCAGCAGTTGGGAGAGGGCGGTTTCCGTTAGGGGGCCGTCCAATAGGGCGGAAACCCAGTGGAGTTTGTTCATGTGGTAGGCGGGCAAAAAGCCCGGCTCTGCCAGGAGGGAGCCGGTGAGCAGGGGGCTGCATTTTACGTTGAGGACGTCCACCTCGCCGGGGGTGGGGAGGCCCAGGGTGGGGCCGGAAACCCGCATAACTACGGCAAACCACTTGCCATTGGCGGGGTGCCGGAGGACGAAAGCCTCCGGGGTGCGGGGCCAGAGGTACTCGGCGGTGGCGCCAAGATTTTGGGCGGCGATTTCGATGATCAGCCGGCGTTGGGTGCCTATGTCCATATGGGCCTCCTGGGGGATTTTTGCGGGCATTGTGCACAAAAAATGCGCTTTGCGTTGAAAAACCGGGCGGATTTTGGGCGGAAAACGGGGGATTTGGGCTGTTTGGGGGAGATTATAAGGGGATATTACAGGGATAGTAAGGGGTTCTTGGCGGGGTATTAGGGGGTTCTTGCGGGGTTTTGGCATGGATTATTTGGGGATGATAGAATTAAAATAATTTTTATAGTTATGTCTTTGTTTTGATAGATTGAAAGTGAGAGTGTGTTTCGAGAGTGAAAGGGATTTTTGGGGAGAGAAAAGGGGAGGGGGCCTTGAGGGTGACTTGATTAAATATAATAGAAGTAAAATAAATTATATGCAATAATATTTTATGATAGCAATTTATCTATAAGATTATATTTTTAAATTAATACAGGGAGAATTGGCAATTAAATAAAATGATAGTAAAAATACTTGTGTATACTTGTTATTAATCATAACAATCAAAAGAAAATTATAAAATAATATATTGCGTTAATTAGCCAATACAGTTATTACATATTAATCTGAGAAAGCAAAGAAACGTACGCAACATAAAAGTTTTGGGAGATTCTTAAGAACCTTTTTCCAAAAAGGTTCTTAAGCCGCCGGAGGCAGAAAGGGGAGAGTTAATCAGGCGTAAGAGGGGCGGCTTTTTCCAGGGTGACGCTGTGCTTGCCGTAATACTCGGCCACGACGGGGGAGGTCATGTCGGAGCGGTAGAGGAGGTAGGGGGTGTAGGTGAGGGCTTCGAGGGTTACGTCTTGCAGGGTGGGGTCATTGAGGAGGGCCAGGCGGGCCTGGACCTGCCGGTGGTAGACCTGGGCCTCGCCGCGCTTGAGGGACAGGAGGGCGCTGACCGAGGTGGTGGTGGTGAGGGCGGGGCTGCCCAGCAACAGCACGCAGGCAAGGCCCAGGGTGGCCAGGTAGAACCCCAGCTTGACCTGGGAGAAACGCCCGGCCAGGCGCTCCCGATCTGGGGCGGCCAGGGGGAGCAGCCGGTGGGACACCCAGCCGCAGAGGTAGTAATCGCAGAAGGCCAGGAGCAGGATATAGGAATAAAATATAATGTTTTTCAGGCGCAGAGGCCCTGTGCCGCCCTGGGCATAGGCAGGCGGGGTAAGCTGTATGGCCAGGAGGATCAACGAGAGCAGGGGGGCCAGGGCGGGGAGGGGGAAGGTGAACTTCTTTTCCGCGGCCGCCTGGTACAGGAGGGGCGTGACGAACAGGAGCCCCAGGGGGACAAAGGGGTGCTGGGCCCACTCTACCGAAAACCGGCAGGCGCTACGCAGGGCGGAGAAGATGGCCCCCAAGGCGGAGGGCTGCTGGAAGTACGTTTGCCGGACGGCGTTGCCGGGGGCCAGGACATTGACCGCAAAACCCGCCAGGAACAGCAGGGTGGCACCGTACAGCCACAGGCGCAGGGGGAGGGGGTATTTTTTGCGGAACAGCGCCACGTAGAGGCTTAGGCAGGGCAAAAGCACCGCGCAGAGCAGCCCGGTGGTCAGGTTGGCGCCACCCAGTATGACGGCCAGCAGGGGGACGGAAACCAGGGAGAGCCAGCCTTTTTTGGGGGAGGGGGCAAAGAGCTGGCGGAGGACGCCGGAGAACATCAGCAGCATGAGGCCGAAAAAGAAGGTGTAGAACACGCTGCCGTTGTACCAGTAAAAAGCCTGTAGGGGCGAGGGGAGGCATTGGATGCACAGAAACAGCAGGGCACAGGTGAGGGTGGCCACGCTGCTGGGACGCATCTTTAGGCAGAGGCGGCAGAGGGTGTGCAGGAAAACGGCGCCGCCGGCGATCAGCGAGCCCAGCATGAGCAGGGTGGTGAGGGGGTAGAATGCCTCGCCGAACACGGCCGGTTGCAAGGCGAACAGGAAAACCGCCGCGTAGGTGCCCTGCCAGTTGTGGAAGGTTTCGGCCACGCTTTGGGCGGCTGCGGCCAGGACCGAAAAGAAGGAGCCCCCCTGGCGCAGCGCGTTGACCACGGGCATACCGTAGTTGAAGTCATCCATGCTGGGGTGGTTGTAGAGGCCGATGACCAGCAACGGTAAAAGGGACAGGGCAAAGGCCAGGACGGCCAGGATGGCCAACTGCCTTTGGGTAAGGGGAAAGGGGCGGACCGCCCGGATTTTCTGGGGTTTCATGTTTTGCTGCCTCCCTGTACAGGCTTACGGTATGCCTGTATCCTGTTTATTTTAGTCATATAGACGTATACATATTTAAGTATAGCATGGATGGAAGGCGGTGTCAAATGGGGCGGGATTTGAAAAATTTCTTTACTTTTGTGGGGAAAATGTGATATAATAAACCATTAAACGGCCAAGGGGTGAGGTACATATGAAGATTTACCGGCGGCTTTTGGCCTCTTACCTGTGCGTATGCCTGGTGCCGCTGCTGATTTCCATGTTTACGATCTTCAACCTGGAGCGGAACGTGCGGGACTCTATGGAGCAGGACATTAAGTTTGCCGTGCGCAGCACCCAACAGCATATGGACCAGACCCTGAGCAACACGGCCAATGCCATCAACATACTGGCGGAGGACACGCTGATCTCCGCGCTGGCGGAAAAGACGGCGCTGGCGCCCCTGGAGATTTACGACCTGTGTGAGCTGATCGACCTGTTCTCGGTGACGGTGAACCAGCGGGAAGGGTACTTTAGGGGGTTTTGCTACTTTTACCGCAGCGGGTTCCTGGTTTCCAACAAGCGGACCTACCACCCGAATGTGACGGAGCTGTTCTCTCACGAGCTGGAGTTAGACTTTGCGGCGCTGGCACCGAGGGGCGGGGAGGACGGGGTGGACCCCCAGCCCCATATCCGCACCCTGTACCAGAAAGACGGCAGCGGCTGCGTGCTGGTGTACCGGAACATCTACGACGCGCGCTATAAGGAAAGCGTGTGCTGCATCGGCATTGTGATACAACTGAACGACAGGCTTTTACAGCGCACCGGGGAGGGGCTGGACCCCTTTGTAACCGGCGAGGACGGCCAACTGCTGTATGGCAGCGGGCTGGCCCGGCAGGCCCTGGCCCAGGGGGATTTGCCGGCTTTGGACGGGGGCACCTTACAGGTGGAGGGGGAGGGCTACCTTTGCGCCACCAGGGTTTCGAACCTGAGCGGGATGCGGTACGGGGCGCTGGCGGCCCAGCGGGAATATTACCGCGACCTGCGGCTGATGTGGGGCCGCATTATACTGGAATGCGCCGTTTCGGTGGCGGTGGGGGTGATGGCGGCGGTGTTCCTCAGCCGGCAGACCTGGTCGCCGTTTAAGAGCGCGCTGATGCTGATCAACAAACCCCGTTCCAGCGGAGAGAGGACGGAATATAACAGCATGAAAAGCGTGGCCCAGGCCCTGACCAGCGTGGCCCAGGAGCGGGAGAGCATGGAAAGCCAACTGCTGCGGTTGCAGGCCCGCACCCGCAGCGGCCAGATAGGCCGCTACCTGGCCGGGCTTACCGACGACCCCTCGCTGCTCTCCCAATACATTGAGGACGGGCAGCCTTACTGGCTGATTGTGTTTTCCATTGCGGCCACAGGGGAGGACAGGGGCCAGGCAGGGGTGCTGGAGCAGCTCTATACGGCCATCTGCCGGGTATTGGAAGAGGTGCTGCTGGAGAAGAAGAGCGGCGTGAGCCTGGCCCTGGACGGCCGGGCCGTGATGCTGGTACAGGGCACCCTGACCGGCGAGGAGGTGCGCCGGGCGGTGGCTATGGCGGAACAGGCCCTTTCGGTGCCGGTGGTGTGTTACATCAGCGACCCCTGTATGTACCTGGCCGACGCCCCGGACGCCTGGAGCTGGGTGCGCCGGGCTTACCAGAGCGATATCTTCTGGCAGCGGGGCAGGGGGCCGGGGGTGTGGCCGGCCAAGGACATCCTGCGGGGGGCCAGCTACCGGGACTACCGGGACCTTTTGGAGCGGCAGAGGAAACTGGCCGGCTATATGGCGGGCAAAAACTACGGGAAGGCCCGCCAGTGCCTGGAGGAGATTGTGGCCCAGGACCTTTCTGACCAGGAGATGCCCTTTGAGATGATACAGCACCGGTATGCCGGGGTGTGCGAGATGCTGTTGGCGTATCTGCCGGACAGGGAGGGCTTTGAGGCCGGGCGGCATATGCCGGGGCCGGGCAGTACCGCCGGGCAACTGGAGGCGTGGCTGTTTGCCGTGTTTGAGCGGGTGCAGCAGCAGGCCGGGCCTGGGGAAGAGGGGGCTGCCGGGAACCAGGAAAGCCCCTGGGCCCGGCAGGTGCAGGCGTATATCCGGGAGAACTACCGGGACCCGGCGCTGAACGCCAGCATGATTGCCGGGCATTTGCAGATGAACCTTTCTACCCTGAGCAGGCGGTATAAGAACGCGGTGGGCCGGGGCCTGCTGGACGAAGTGCATACGGTGCGCCTGGAGGCTGCAAAAACTTTGCTGGACAAGGGTGTAAGCGTGCGGGAAACCGCAGAGCGCACAGGGTATGTGGAGTCGCGGGCCATGATACGGGCCTTTAAGCGGTATGAGGGCATTACCCCCGGCCAATATGCCGGGCGGGAGTAGGAGAGAGCGGACAGCGTGGGCAAACAGCCTGGGCTGTCCGTTTTTTGCATGGATGGGCGGTGGGGGTGTGCAAAAAACGGCAATCAGGGGGATGGCTTGCCAATAATTGCAAAACGGGTTTTGGCCATTTACGGTGTTGCGGGTGTTGTGCTACACTTATTGATATAGTTAAGGCGGCGCCGCACTGAAAATTGTGTGCGAGTTGCACAGGGGCCCCGGCGCCCGGCACCAGAGGAAGTGGTGGGCAGGGGTTGTAAAGCGCATTGGTTTACAGTGGGCGTGCCTGGGACACGCGGCGTAACCCGCCGCGGATTTTGACGGAAGGGAAGGATAGGACAGCGATGAAAAGCGCAGCCAACGCAACCGCGCCGCCGGTTGCAGGAATGAAGGTGAAGAAATTCACCTGGCCAAACATCAGGAAGGACTTTCGGAAGAACTGGCCCTTATTGCTCATGGTATTGCCCGCGATCATTTTCTACATTGTGTTCCATTACATACCCATGGGCGGCCTGCTGATGGCTTTTGAGAACTTTAAGCCCAACCTGGGCCTGTTCCACTCCCAGTTCGTGGGGTTTAAGAACTTCCAGGACTTCTTTGGCTCTGTGTACGCATGGCGGGTGACCCGCAATACCTTGATCCTCAGCCTGTTGCAGATCGGCATTGAGTTCCCCTTGACCATACTTTTTGCCCTGCTGCTCAACGAGGTCAACAGCAAGCGGTACCGCCGGACCATCCAGACGGTGTCTTATATGCCCTACTTCATCTCTATGGTGGTGGTGGCGGGCATCATTATCGACTTCTGCTCCTCGGAGGGTGCGGTGACGTCGATTGTGGGGGCCATTACCGGCAACTACGACAACCTACTGGGCAACTCTGCCAACTGGCGGGCCATCTATGTGATCTCGGACCTGTGGAAAACCATGGGCTTTAACGCGATCATCTATGTGGCGGCGCTAGCGGGCATTGACCAGACCCTGTACGAGGCCGCGGAGATTGACGGGGCCAACCGGTTCCAGCGGATATTGAAGGTGACGCTGCCGGGCATTATGGACACCATTATGATCATGCTGATTTTGCGCATTGGCCAGATGCTTTCGGTAGGGTACGAGAAAACCATTTTGCTTTACAACCCGCAGGTGTATGAAACGGCTGATATCCTCTCCAGCTTTATTTACCGTAAGGGCCTGCATGAATCCAACTATGGCTATGCCACGGCCGTTACCCTGTTCAACTCGGTTATCAACTTTGTGCTGCTGCTGATCTCCAACGCGGTGAGCAAGAAGTATACGGAATCCGGCCTGTTCTGAGCCTTGGAAGAAAGGAGAGTTACGGAATGGTCAAGAATAAGTCTTTTGGCAGCAGGCTGTTCAATATTTTGAACTGCGCCTTTTTTGCCCTGATCATCGTTGTTTGCATTTTGCCGGTATGGCACGTGCTGTGCGCCTCCTTCTCTGAGGCGGGCTGGGTGCTGAACCAGACGGGCATTATCTGGCGGATTGAGGGGTTTAACCTTAGCGGGTACCAGTTGGTTTTTGCGGACAACCGCATTTGGACCGGCTACCTGAACACCATCCTGTATGTGTTTGGCAACACGTTGCTGGGCCTGTTTTTGACGGTGATGGCGGCCTATGCCCTGTCCCGCAAGGACTTTTTGTGGGCGAACCCGCTGATGTTCATTATCTCGTTTACCATGCTGTTTTCCGGCGGTATTGTGCCCACCTACCTGCTGGTGACCCAGACCCTGCACCTGTATGACAGCCGCCTGGCGCTGATTATACCCACCTGCATGAGCGCCTTTTACCTGATTTTGGTGCGGACGGCTTTGCAGAACGTGCCGGAGAGCCTGGAGGAATCGGCCATGCTGGACGGGGCGGGGCGGTTTACCATTTTGTTCCAGATTATGCTGCCGCTGATTAAGGCCACGCTGGCCACAGTGATGCTGTACTATGTGATTGGCAACTGGAACGCCTGGTTTAACGCCATGATCTACCTGCGTTCCCGGGACAAATACCCCTTGCAACTGATTTTGAAAGACATACTGGTGACGGCAACGGACACCATGTCGGTAGACACGGCGGTACTGTCTTCGTCGGACTCGGCGGACTCGGTGCTGTATAAGCAACTGATCAAGTACTGCACCATTATGGTGTCTACCGTACCCATGTTCATCTTCTACCCCTTTATTCAGAAGTATTTTGAATCCGGCGTGATGATTGGCGCGGTGAAGGGGTAAGGACGCCTGCGGGAGATCAGGGGGCGGGCCCCGCGGACGGCCTGCCGCCCTTATCTTGGGCGGGCTGCTGGGAGGCGGCTTTGCCCGGACATAACCATACCATGTTACAGGAGGAAAACCACATGAAAAAGTTCAAAAGGCTGATGGCCCTGGTCATGGCTCTGGCGCTGGCCCTTTCGGTGGCGGCCTGCGGCAATGACGGCAGCAGCTCCGGGCAGACCAGCTCGGCGGGCAGCAGCGAGGCCAGCGGGGAGAGCTCTTCTGCCGAGGGCGGCGAGAGCAGCGGCGAGGCCGCCCAGGCCGGTACCGTACAACTGCCCCTGACCACGGAGCCCGTTACCCTGACCTACTGGGTGTACGCGGACGAGAACTGCGCCATTATGAAGGAAGACTACAACGACAACGAGTTCTACCAGGAGATGGAGAAACGCACAGGCGTGCACCTGGAGTTTGAGTTGGTGGCAGCCGCTGACCGGCAGACCAACTTCAACCTGATGATCGCCTCTAACCAGTTGACGGACCTGATCTATGCGGGCGCCTCTTACTACGCCCAGGGCCTGGACGCCGCCATTGACGACGGGTACTTCCTGGACCTGACCGACAAGGTGGACGAGTATATGCCCAACTACCAGGCCATCCGTAAGTCTGACCCCAACTATGAGCGGCCCACCATCACCGACTCTGGCCGTATTGGCACGGTGTATGAGCTGCGGCAGTCCAAGCAGGGGCCCTGGCTGGGTATGTGGATGCGCAAGGACTGGCTGGACAAGCTGGAGATGGACGTGCCGGAAACCTTTGACCAGTGGCACGACGTGCTGACTGCCTTTAAGGATAAGCAGGGCGCCACCGCCGCGCTGATGCTCAACTGGAGCGGCAGCGACGGGGAGATCGGCCAGATGTCCGCGGGCTACGGCGTGCTGAACAACTGGCAGTTGGACGAGAGCGGCAACGTGAACTACGGCCCCTACATGGAGGGCTGGAAAAAGTATGTGACCACCATGCACCAGTGGTATACCGAGGGGCTGATTGACCCCGATTTTATGGCTACCGACGAGCGTGCCGCCGATATGACCACGGTTGTTACCGGAAAGTCCGGCGCTTTCCCGGCGCTGTACACGCTGCCTTCCCTGTATGAGGCCTCCTCGGAGGACCCGGATATGTACCTGATCCCGGTGCGGCCCCCGGTGGAGAACGCCGGCGACGAACTGCACCTGCGGCTGCGTGACTCTTACGTTTCCGGCAACACGGCTATTTCCGCCCAGTGCGAGCACCCGGACATTGCCATGCGCTGGCTGGACTACCTGTTCACCGAGGAAGGCGCTTTGCTGGCCAACTACGGTGTGGAGGGCGATACCTTTGAGTATGACGCCGACGGGAAGATTGCCTATACCGACAAGATGCTGAACAACGAGAACGGCTGGACCGCTGCCCAGACGATGGCCAGCTACCTGTGCCCCTCCTCTGGCATTGCCAACTGGTCTGACTGGACCCGTGAGCTGATCAATGTGCCGGAGAAGGACCAGGACTGCTATGAGGTGTGGGGCGCTGCCGGCGAGGACTACCGCCTGCCCGCGCTGTCCCTGACCCCGGACGAGTCTGTGGAGCGCGCGGCGCTGTACGCGGACATCAGCACCCTGGTGAAGGAGAATACCGCCAAGTTCATCAGCGGCGCGATGGATATCGAGAGCAGTTGGGACAAGTATATCTCTGACCTGGAGAGCATGGGTGTGAAACGGGCCATTGAGATTACCCAGGGCGCTTACGACCGTTATAAGGCCAGATAAGGCCGCTGCTGCCCAAGGGGCAAGCGCTATAGCCCCATAGGAGGACCGCCCCGGATAAGCGAAAGCTTGCCGGGGCGGTTTTTGGGGTGGCGGCTGTTTTGACAGGGCAGAAAGCGCCTTTTGGGATACAGTTTCCCCTTGACAGGGGTGGGTTTTTATGGTATGCTAAGTAAGCCGCATACTGCGGGTAACAAGGGCCCGGACGGGCACACCCGCTGTAGCGAGATCAGGATAAAGGCAGGAAATTAGATGTTTGCAGTGATTGAGACAGGCGGAAAGCAGTATAAAGTGCAGTATGGCGACGTGATCTATGTGGAGAAACTGAACGCCGCAGAGAACGACACCGTGGAGTTCCCGGTGGTGGCTGTGTTCGGCGAGGGCGAGCCTAAGGTGGGCACCCCCTATGTGGATGGCGCTACGGTGACCGGCAAGGTTGTGAAGAACGGTAAGGCCAAGAAGATTACGGTGTTTACCTACAAGCCTAAGAAGAATTCCAAGCGGAAGATGGGCCACCGGCAGCCCTATACGAAGGTGCAGATCGAGGCTGTTAAGGCCTGATGATCCTGGTGGATTTTTATGTCCTTCCCGGCGACCGGATCTTGGGGTTCCGTTTTCAGGGCCACGCAGGCTGGGCGGATAAAGGGATGGACATTGTATGCGCGGCGGTTTCTTCGGCAGCGTACCTGACAGCCAACACGATTACGGAAGTGCTGGAACTGGCGCCGGAAACCTTGCGGGCCGAAGAGGGGGAGATGCTCCTGCGGCTGCGGACAGAGGATGTGCTGGCTTGCCGGGCGCTTTTGGACGGGCTGTCGCTGCATATGGAGGGGCTGGAAAAGCAGTACCCGGCGCATATGCGGGTTGCGTACGTAGAGGCTTAAAATAAGCCATGATTTTTGAATAGGAGGCTATTATTATGCTGAGAATTGATATACAGCTTTTTGCGCACAAGAAAGGTATGGGCTCTACCAAGAACGGCCGGGATTCCGAGTCTAAACGCCTGGGCGTAAAGCGCGCTGACGGGCAGTTTGTGCTGGCCGGGAATATCCTGGTCAAGCAGCGGGGCACCAAGATCCATCCGGGCGAGAACGTAGGCCGGGGCAAGGACGACACCCTGTTTGCCAAGGTGGACGGCAAGGTGCGCTTTGAGCGCATGGGCGCGGACCGCAAGAAGGTCAGCGTGTACGCCGCCGAGTAATCTGGCACAAACCTGAGAGAAGGCCCCTTCGCGTGTAGAAGGGGCTTTTTTGTGGAGAAGAAACAGAGGGAAACGGGGGAGGAGAAAGGTGACGTTGGGGATCTACACGAAAAGGCTGGCTATAGAGCCCTTTCGCCTGGCTTTTTTGGAGGACTATTGCCGGGAGTTTACGGAGGGGATCACACAATACCAATACCCGGACAGTTTTACGGACCTGGCGGCCGCGAGGCAGGTGATGGCCGGCTTTATAGAGGATATGGAGCGGGGGGAGATGCTGGAACTGGCTGTTTTGGACCGGGAGGGCCAGTTTATTGGCAGCGTGGAGGTGTTCGGGCTTAAGGAAGAGGCCCCGGAGATTGGGCTGTGGATGAAGGGGGCGGCCCAGGGGCTGGGGTACGGCTATGAGGCCCTACAGGGCGTTTTGGACTACCTGAACAGCTTGGGGCGGTATACGTACTACCGGTACGAGGCCGATGTGCGGAACCTTCCCAGCCTCCGCCTGGCGGAGAAATTCCGTTTTGAAAAGGGCGGGCAGGAAGAGGTTATAACAGGGTCCGGGAAAAGGCTGCTGTTGCAGGCTTACCGGATTTACGGGTAAGAGGACACAGGACGGCTGGGGAGGATCCCCTGGGAGGTGCAAAGATGTTTATTGACGTTGCGAAAATCTACATTAAGGCCGGGGACGGCGGGGACGGCGCGGTGGCTTTTCACCGGGAGAAGTACGTGGCGGCCGGGGGGCCCGACGGGGGCGACGGCGGCCGGGGGGGGAGCGTGGTGTTCCTGGCGGACAGCAACCTTTCTACGCTGGCGGATTTCCGCTATAAGCGCAAGTATGTGGCCCAGCGGGGGGAGAACGGCCGGGGCGGGCGCTGCGCGGGAAAATCGGCCCCGGACCTGGTGGTGCGGGTGCCCTGCGGCACCCTGGTAAAGGATGCGGAGAGCGGGCGGGTGATCGCCGACATATGGGACGGGGAGCCCCAGGTCATTGCCAAAGGGGGGAAAGGCGGCTGGGGGAACACCCACTTTGCCACCCCGGCCCGGCAGGCCCCCCGGTTTGCCAAGCCCGGCCTGCCCGGCCAGGAACTGACCGTACAGCTTGAGTTGAAATTGCTGGCGGACGTGGGGCTGGTGGGGTTCCCCAATGTGGGGAAGTCCACGCTGATCTCTGTGGTGTCAGAGGCCAAGCCCAACATTGCGGACTACCACTTTACCACCCTGACCCCGGTGCTGGGGGTAGTGCCTTTGGGGGAGGGCCGCTCCTTTGTCATGGCGGATATCCCCGGATTGATTGAGGGGGCCTGGGAGGGCAAAGGGCTGGGGCACCAGTTTTTGCGGCACGTGGAGCGCTGCCGGATGCTGGTACACCTGGTGGACGTGGCAGGCAGCGAGGGCCGGGACCCGAAAGAGGATTTTGCCATTATCAACCGGGAACTGCGCAAGTTTAACCCGGAACTGGCGGAGCGGCCCATGCTGGTGGCGGGCAACAAGTGCGACCTGGCCGAGGAGGCCCAGGTGGAGGAATTCCGCCGGTTTGTGGAGGGGCAGGGGTATAGCTTTTTCCCCATTATCGCCCCGATCAACGAGCAGGTGGACGTGTTGCTGGACGCCATTACCGCCCAACTGCAAAAGCTGCCGCCGATCCTGCGCTATCAGCCGGAACCGGTAGAGTTGCAGCCGGTGGAGCAGATGCAGCGGGAGAAGGCCAGCGTGCGCGTGGAGGAGGGGATCTACCTGGTGGAGGCCCCCTGGCTGGAGCGTATTATGCTGACCGTGGACTTCGACGACGCGGAGTCTTTGCAGTACTTCCAGCGGGTGCTGATACAGACCGGGGTGATCGACGCCCTGCGGGAGGCGGGCTGCGACGAAGGGGATACGGTGGATATTTACGGGCTGGAATTTGACTTTGTGGAGTAAGGGGTGGGGGATTTGGAAACACTTTTGGGGAAACCCGGTGATTTCCGGCTGCTGAGCCCGCTGGATCTGGCCTTTGTAGGGGACGGGGTATATGACCTGCTTTGCCGGGAGTACCTGTTGCAGGGCGGCAGTTGCCCGGTGAAAAAGCTGCATGGCCGCAAAACCCGCCTGGTGCGCTGCCAGGCCCAGGCAGCGGCGCTACGGGCCCTGTGGCCCCGGCTGACCGGGGAGGAGCAGGCCGTGGCCCTGCGGGGCCGCAATGCCCATGTGGGCCATGTGCCCAAAAATGCCAGCACCGCGGACTATCACGGGGCGACGGCTATGGAGGCGCTGTTTGGGTGGCTGTACCTGGCCGGGGATATGCCCAGGGTGCGGGAACTGTTCGCGCTGGCCCTAGACGCCGCCGGGCAACCCGAAACATAACGGAGGGGATAGGATGGTGCGGGACAGGTTGATGGAAACATTTACGGCCCCGGAATTCCGGCAGGCGTTCCGGCTGTATTTTCTGGAACTGGGCTGCCAGGTGAAGGACTGGGAGAGGCTGTTCCGGGAGATGGACGGGGACGGCCGGGGGAACCGGGCCTTCCTGCGGGAGGACGGGGGGCAGGCGGTAGGGTTCATCCAGTTTTGCATGGTGGAACTGGAGAGCTGGTTCTTCCGCAAAAAGGTGGGGTTTATCCGGGAGTTCTGGGTGGCCCCGGCGTACCGTGGCCAGGGGCATGGCAAGGCGCTGCTGGCCAAGGCGGAAGGGTACCTGAAGGAGGCCGGAGCCGGGGGCGTACTGCTGACCACAGACACGGCGGCGGGGTTTTACCAACGGCAGGGCTACCGCCCGGACCCTTATATGCAGGCAAAAAACCATGACCCGGTGTACGGGAAGGATCTGCCGTGAAAGGAAAGGGCGAGAGGAGAGCATAGTATGCGGAGCAAACGCAAGGATTTATTTCTGGACGCAGCCTTTTTGGTGACAGGGGCGGTGGTGTATGCAGCGGCGGTGACCGGGCTGACCGCGCCCAACAACATTGCCCCCGGCGGTGTGACGGGCCTTTGTACCATGCTGAACTTTTTGTTTGGCACCCCCATTGGCCTGATGAGTTTCCTCATCAACATACCCATTATCATCTGGGCGGTCCTGGAGATTGGGTATAAGCTGGTGGTGCGCACGATGGCGGCCATTGTGCTGTCGTCGGTGTTTATCGACCTGTTTTCCGGCTTTATGCCGGTGTACCGGGGGAACCCGATCCTGGTGGCGATTTTCTCCGGGGTCTGCGAGGGGCTGGGCCTTTCGCTGACCTTTGTGCGGGGGGCTACCACCGGCGGCACGGATATGGTGGCCCGGCTGCTGGAGCACCGGATGCCCCACCTGTCCATGGGCAAGCTGATGCTGGCCCTGGACGGGGTGATTGTGGCGGTGTCGGCGGTTGTGTTTGGCAGCATTGAAAATGCTATGTACGCCTGCATCGACATTTTTGTGTGCACCAGCATTATCGACTCGATCCTCTACGGTACGGACGTGGGCACGGGCAAGCTGTTCTATGTGATGTCCCCCAAGGTGCGGCAGATGGGGGAACGGGTGATACGGGAGATGGACCGGACGGTGACTTACCTGGACAGCCACGGCGGCTACAGCAAGGAGCCAGGGGAACTGATGCTGTGTGTGGTGCGCCGGTTTGAGGTGTACCAGGTACAGGCCATTATACGGGAAGAGGATAAGAACGCCTTTGTGATTGTGGGGGACGCGGGGCAGATTACCGGCGAGGGCTTTCGGCCTATGCGCCCGGACGACAAGCCCCTGGGGGAACTGCTGAAGGAATTGCGGGGCGGTGAGAACGGGCGCTAAAAAGGAAAAGGCCCGGCACAATGCCGGACCTTTTGGCTGCCATAGGGCGGTTTAGAACTGGTTGTCCTGCTCCTGGCTGTAGTTGGAACGCTGGTTCTGATTCTTGTTGTTTTTGCTGTTCTGGTTCTGGTTCTGGCTGTTCTGGTTGCTCTGGCGGTTCTGGTTCTGGTTCTGGGAGCGGTTGTTCTGGTTCTGGCTGCGGTTATTCTGGCTCTGATTCTGATTAGACATAGCGTTAACACCCTTTCATTCTCAAAATCTGAAACCCGCGGGGCGGCAAAGCCTGGCGGCTGTGCCGCCCCGGAGGCTTTTCGAGATTATTGTGGACGGGCGGGGGCAAAATATGCGTTTCCAGGTTTTTCCTGTGCCGGGTGGGATCCGCCGGAAATGGGGAAAATGCTGGGACGGGTGGTTAAAAAACCAAAGACGGTAATAAAATGAATAGTATGAGGTGATCCTATGCGATTGGACAAGTATTTGAAGATCTCCCGCCTGATTAAGCGGCGCACAGTGGCCAATGAAGCCTGTGACGCCGGGCGGGTACTGGTGAACGGCACGGTGGCGCGGGCGTCTTACGGCGTTAAGGTGGGGGATGTGCTGGAGATCCACCTGGGGGAACGGGTGCTGAAGGCGGAGGTGCTCTCTGTAAGCGAATATGCCACCAAGGACCAGGCTGCCAGCCTGTATAGGTTTTTGGAGGGCTGACATATTTGGGGCCGGCCGGGCATACATTCCCAATGGAAGGGGATGAGCCAATGGCGGAGCAGCCGTTAAGAAAGCACGGACTGACGCTGGACGCCCGGGAACGGCTGACAGCCACCGGCATCAAGCGGATCGACTTTTTCAGCGACGAGCTGATTACGGCCCAGACAGAACTGGGGCAGTTGAATATCAAGGGCCAGGGCCTGCATATAGAGAGCCTGAACGCCGACACCGGCGATATGCTAGTAAAGGGCACGGTGGGGGCGATGTCTTACACGGAGAGCAGCCCGGCCCTGTCTTTTTTCGGCAGGCTGTTTAAATGAGCGCGGGCATTTTGCCCGCCGCCTGCCTGTGCCTGTTTTCCGGCGCGTTGCTGGGCGGGATGTTTTTGGCGTTTAAGCTATTGCGGCTACTACTGCATGGCGGCAAGCTGTGCATGGCGCTGTTTGACGTTTTGCTGGGCCTGGCTTGCGCCGTGACGGCGTTCCTGTGCGCGCTGGCGCTGGATAAGGGGCGGCTTAGGCTGTTCCAGGTGCTGTTGCAGGGGCTGGGCGCCTGGGGGACGGTGGTTTCCCTGGACCCGCTGATTGACGGCATGGCGGCGGGGATACGTAAGGCGGGGCGCTGGCTGCGGGGCTTTATGCGCCAGCGGATCTGGCAGCCCTGCCGGCGGGGCCTGGGCCGGCTGGGCGGGGCGATCAGGAAGGCGGCCAGGAAAGTACTGCCCAAACGAAAGCCCCCGGTGCGGAAGGCTAGGCGGGGGAGAAAGCGGGCGCGCAGCCGCAAAAAGAAGGGGCTGCCTGGGCGGAGGGCTCATGGACAGACGCCCGGTCGGAATGGACAAAATGACAGAAAAAATGTGGGCAGTTTGCAGTATAGTGCGCCGGTGACGAGCCAGAGCCGAAAGTAAGTTCCTGCCGGGAAAGAAAAAAATTTGCCTGGCAGAAGAAAAAACCGCAAAAACCCCTTGAAAACATTACGTAAACTAGTATATAATGGGAATAACATATCTACAAGGCGGGGAGGGGACACGGTGCGTAAGGCCAATGAGGTGAAAAAGGAAAAGCGCCGGGGCAGTTTTGTGATAAAGCTGGCCATGTTTGGTGTTACGCTGGTGTTGCTGCTTGCCATTGTGGAGCGTCAGGTGCAGATTGGGGAAAAGCGGGATAGGCTGGCCCAGTTGCAGTCACAACTGGACAGCCAGAATCAGAAAAACCAGGAGCTGCGTAAGTCGCTGGAGGATGAGGACGGCTTGCAGGGCTACGCGGAACGGCGGGCCAGGCAGGAACTGGACTACGCAAAGCCTGGCGAGCGGATCTACATCGACATGGGTGGCGAATAGGCTGCGGAAAACACAGAAACTTGAGGAGGAACACGGGAGATTATGGGGCTTGCGGTTGGAGAGATCTACGAAGGGAAGGTTACGGGGATTACAAAGTTTGGCGCGTTTGTCAGCCTGGAGGGCGGCAAGACGGGGATGGTGCATATCTCTGAGGTGGCGCCTACCTTTGTGAACGAGATCAAGGACTTTGTGACCGAAGGGCAGACGGTGAAGGTGAAGGTGCTTTCGATCAGCGAGGAGGGGAAGATCAGCCTTTCGATGAAAAAGGCGCTGCCCCCGGAGGAGCAGCACCGGCCCCGCCGGCAGAACCAGGGCCAGGGGCAGGCCAGAAGGCCCGGCCCGCGCCCGCCACGAGCACCCCGCCCGGAGCCGGCCGTTAGCCCTGGCCGGCCAGGTGATTTTGAATGGCAGGGCCGCCGCAACGACAGCGGCAGCTTTGAGGATATGATGAGCCGGTTTAAGCAGACCAGCGACGAGAAGATGTCGGATTTGAAACGGGGGAATGAAACCCGCAGGGGGTATTCCCGCCGGGGGCCAAAGGGTTAAGCGGCCCTGGGCCGGGCGGCCTGTGCTGCAAACAGCCGTTTTGGGCGGCGGCATGGCGCCAGGCCGGGGATTATGTGTTGATGTTTGAAAAGGAAAAGCCTCACCATTGCGGCGGGGCTTTTTGCATTGGAGGTAAATGTATGCGGGAAATCGACGCGAAGGAGATCAGCGCCGCGGTGGCGGAACTTTGTGTGGCGGCCAACCGGGAACTACCGGGGAGCCTGGAGGCTTTGCTGGCCAGCGCGGCCCAGCAGGAAACAAGCCCGGTGGGCAAACCGGTTATGGGCGACCTATGCCGGAACTTGCAGGCGGCCCGGCAGATGGGGGTACCGATTTGCCAGGACACGGGGATGGCGGTGGTGTTTGCCCAGGTGGGGCAGGAGGTGCACATCAACGGCGACTTTGAGCAGGCGGTGGACGAGGGGGTGCGCCGGGGCTATGTGGACGGGCTATTGCGGTGCTCGGTGGTGGCGGACCCGCTGCGGCGGGGGAATACCGGCGATAACACCCCGGCGGTGCTGCACATACGGCTGGTGCCGGGGGACAAGCTGACGCTGACCGTGGCGCCCAAAGGCTTTGGCAGCGAGAACATGAGCCAGTTGCGTATGTTTACCCCGGCGGCAACGGAAGAGGAGATTACCGGCTTTGTGGCCGGGGTGGTTAAGGAGGCCGGTGGCAACCCGTGCCCGCCGGTGGTGCTGGGGGTGGGCATAGGGGGCGACTTTGAGTTGTGCGCCTTGCTGGCCAAACAGGCCCTTTGCCGGGATGTGGACAAGCGCCACCCGGACCCCTATTATGCGGGTTTGGAGGCTAAGATGCTGGCCGCTGTCAACGGGACAGGCGTGGGCCCGCAGGGGTTTGGGGGGGACGTAACGGCGTTGGCCGTGAACATTGAAACGTACCCCACCCACATTGCGGGCTTGCCGGTGGCGGTGAATGTGGGCTGCCATGTGACCCGGCACCAGACAGTGGTGCTGTAGGGCGGGGGATCGGGAAGGTACTGCCTGTGGGCGCAGCGGGGAAAGGAATCGCCCAAAACCATAGTTTTTTCTTTGCCTATTGCATTGTTTTGTAGATTGTGCTATACTAAGGCTAGAGAACATAGTTTACGGCGTGCCCCCTGCGGGCGGCCGGGAATCAGGAGGACATACCATGAAAATCACAATCATCGGCAGGAAAGTGAACCTTCGCAACAGCTTTAAAGAGCTGGTAGAAAAAAAGCTGGCCAAGTTTGACCGGGTTTTTGACAAGGACGCTGAGGCTGTTGTTACTGTTACGGTAGAGCGCAACCGGCAGACGGTGGAGATCACCATCCGCCAGCGGGGGATGATCTGCCGGGCGGAGGATACTTCGCTGGATATGAACGAGGCGTTGGACCATGTGATCGCCGCCCTGGGCCGGCAGATGCGCCGGAACAAGACCCGCCTGGAAAAGGCCAAGAAGGTGGACCCGGGCCTGGTGTTTACGGACGACTATTATGAGGAGCCGGAGGAAGAGTTGCAGGTGACCCGCACCAAGCGCTTTGCCGTAAAGGTGATGGCCCCGGAAGAGGCCATTATGCAGATGGATATGCTGGGGCACTCGTTCTTTATGTTCCGGGACGACCAGAGCGGGGAGATCAACGTGGTGTACCGCCGGAAAAATGGCGACTACGGCCTGCTGGTGCCGGAGGAGAAATGACGGAAATGACTTTTTCGGCCCCCTGCCTGCTGGGGGTGGAGGGCCTTGCCGCCCAGGAACTGCGGGAACTGGGGGCCGGAAATGTGCAGGCGGAAAACGGCCGGGTGCTGTTTTCCGGCGGTTGGGAAGTGTTGGCCAGGAGCAACCTGTGCTGCCGCTATGTGGAGCGGGTGGGCATACAGATGGGGGAGTTCCCGGCCCGGAGTTTTGAGGAACTGTTCCAGGGGGTGAAGGGCCTGCCCTGGGAGGGGCTGTTGAGCAGGGACGCGGCTTTCCCGGTGACGGGGAGCAGCCTGAACAGCAAGCTGCACAGCGTGCCGGATTGCCAGGCTATTATCAAAAAGGCTGTGGTGGAACGGCTGAAGGCCAAATACCATATAAGCTGGTTTGCGGAGGACGGCCCGGCCTACCGGATACGGTTTCGGATTATGAAGGACAGGGTGAGCATCACCCTGGACGCCAGCGGGGCCGGGCTGCACAAGCGGGGCTACCGGCCGGCCTCGGTGGCGGCACCTATGAAGGAAACGCTGGCGGCCGCGCTGGTGAAACTGGCCCGGCTGCGCAGCGACGGCAGTTTTATCGACCCCTTTTGCGGATCGGGTACTTTGCTGATTGAGGCGGCGACTTTGGCCATGCACATTGCCCCCGGCCTGGGCAGGTCCTTTGCGGCGGAGGCCTGGGGCGGGATGCCGCAATCGATGTGGCAGCAGGAGCGGGAGCGGGCCCGGAGCCAGGAAAGGCGGGACACCGGATTTTTTGGACAGGGCTATGACATCGACCCTGCCGCGGTGGAACTGGCCCTGGAGAACGCCCGCCGGGCCGGTGTGGGGGACTGTGTGGCCGCCTCGGTGCGGGATATACGGGCTTTCCGGGAGGAGGGCCGGTTTGGCTGCGTGGTGTGCAACCCGCCCTATGGCCAGCGGCTGCTGGATCAGCAGGAGGCCGGGCGGCTGTACCGGGTGATGGGGAAGGTGTTTGTGCAGCGGCCCGGCTGGAGTTATGGCATCATCACCCCGGAGGACGACTTTGAGCGGCTGTTCGGCAGGCCGGCGGACAAGCGCCGCAAGCTGTATAATGGGATGATACGCTGCCAGTTCTATCAGTATTTTAAGGCCAAGCCTAGGGCTGGGGAAGGAAAGTGATGGCCATGAACCTGCTGCGACGGCTGAGGGGAGAGATGGAAACGCCCCGGTTGCTGCTGCGCCGCTGGGAACGGCGGGATTTTAACGCATATATCGCCATTGTTTCTGACCCGCAGGTAATGGTGCCGGCCGGGTGCAGCCCGGCGGAAACCATGCAGGCGGCCAATGACGCCTTTAGCCGGGATTTGCGCAACGAGGACTGCTATGCCATTGCGTTGCGGGAGAGCGGGGAGGTTATTGGGCGGATCAAATACCAAAGCGACCTGCGGCGTTTTCATGTGAACAGCATTTCGGTGGGCTATGAGTTGCGCCGGGACTGCTGGGGCAACGGGTACATGACCGAGGCTTTGGAGATGATGGTGCGCAACGCTTTTGAGCGCCGGGGTGTGGATGTAGTGGCGACCAGCCACTACGCGGACAACCAGCGCTCCCGCCGGGTGATAGAGAAATGCGGCTTTAAGCTGGAGGGCGTGGTGCCCTGGGCTTGTAAGCGGGCCGACGGGAAGATTTGCGACGATGTGTGCTACTCTATTTTGCGGACCGATTACGTTTCGGGGGCAAGCCGGCGTGGCGAATAGGAAAGAGAATAAAAGGATCCCTGCCATACAAACGGCAGGGATCCTTTTATTCTGTTTAGAGTCTGTTTTAAAACCGGAGAAATGCTGGATTTTTGTCCAAAAACGAGGGCTTTCAAGGAAAAAACCGCAAGAAAGGCTTGCCGCCTTTCGAGGATTTTTGACACAGAAAGCACCGTTTTGGGGAAAAATAGACGGCGTTTCGGAGTTTTAAAACAGACTCTAGGGGGATCAGCACATATACCCGCCCTCCATGGGGGAGGCGGCGTTTTGGGTGAACAGGCGGAGGGCCCCGCGCCGGTAACGGGGCGCCGGGGGCGTCCAGTGCTCCCGGCGGACGGCAAGGGCCGCGTCGATCTCGGCGGGGGATTTCCTCTCGCCGGCAATGCCGACCAGGCAGAGCCGGCGGTTGGGGAGGTCGATCTCGATCAGGTCGCCCTCTTCCACCAGGGCAATGGGGCCGCCGGCGGCGGCCTCGGGGGAAACATGGCCAATGGCAGGACCCCGGCTGGCCCCGGAGAACCGGCCGTCCGTAATCAGGGCAATGCTGGCCGCCAGTTCCGGGTCAGAGGAGATGGCCTCGGTGGTGTAGAACATCTCCGGCATACCGCTGCCGCCTGGGCCCTCATAGCGGATGATCACCCCATCCCCCGGCTGGATATCGTGGCGGAAGATGGCGGCAATGGCATCCTCTTCGCAGTCAAAGGGGCGGGCGCGCAATGTGGCCTGGTGCATCTCCTTGGGCGCGGCGCTGTGCTTGATGACGGCACCCAGCGGGGCCAGATTACCTTTGAGCACGGACACGGTGCCGTTGTCGCCGAGGGGGGCATCGAAGGGGCGGATTACATCGGTGCGGGTGAGGCCGGTGGGGGCCAGCAATGCCTGCCGCTCCTCATAGTAGCCGGAACGGCGCAGGGCATCTAGGTTTTCGCCCAAGGTCTTACCGGTTACGGTCATGGCGTCCAGGTGCAGCATAGAGCGGATCTCTTCCATCACCTGGGGTACGCCGCCGGCATAGCTGAAGAATTCCGCCGGCCAACGGCCTGCCGGGCGCACGTCCAGCAGGTAGTGGGCCCCCCGGTGGAGGCGGTCGAAGTCATCGGCGGACAACGCGACACCGAACTCACGGGCAATGGCAGGCAGATGGAGCAGGGCATTGGTGGAGCCGGAGATGGCGGCGTGGACCATCACGGCGTTTTCAAAGCTGTGGCGGGTGACCATCTGCCGGGGCGGCAAGCCGCCGGTTGCCAGCCGTACCGCCTGCTTTCCAGCGGCGATGGCGGTTTCCCTCAGCAGGGGGGAGGTGGCAGGGAGCAGGGCGGTGCCGGGGAGCATTAGCCCCAGGGCCTCGGCCATGATTTGCATGGTGGAGGCCGTGCCCATGAAGGAGCAGGCCCCGCAGGACGGGCAGGCGTGGTGCTTATAGTAAGTGAACTCTTCCAGGGTGATTTCCCCCCGGCTGTACATGGCGCTGTATTTGCCGATCTGCTCCAGCGTGAGCAGGTCGGGGCCGGCGGCCATGACCCCGCCGGTGACAACGATGGCGGGCATATTGATGCGCCCAATGGCCATAAGCTGGGCCGGGACGGATTTATCGCAACTGGACAGGAATACCCCGGCATCAAAGGTGGTGGCCCCGGCGTGGATTTCGATCATGCCGGCCATCATATCCCGTGAAACCAGGGAGTAGTTGCCGCCGTCATGGCCCTGGGACATACCGTCGCAGATATCGGTGGTGAAGTACAGGGCCGCTTTGCCGCCGTTTTGGTCGATCTCCCGGCCGGCAGCCTGGGTCAACTCCAGCAGGTGGGCGCTGCCGGGGTGGCTTTGCCCATAGGCGCTTTCTACCAGGATCTGGGGCTTTTCCAGGTCCTGGGCAGACCAGCCCATGCCCATACGCAGGGGGTCCATCTCAGGGGCCAGGGCCCGGATTTGTTGGCTTTTCAGCATTGCTTGCGCTCCTTTCGCATCAGGGGGAAATAATAACTTCAGACGGGGTACGGTTTTGTGGTTTTGCGGTTTTACTCAGCAATAGGCCGTTTTTTGGCGTGGCCGAAGGTTTCCGGCGCTTTAAGCCAGAGCAGCAGATAGACCAGGGAGGGGATGATCCCCAGCACCCAGCCAATGGGCGCTGCCAGCCAGATACCGATGTACCCAATGGCCAGGGGCAAAAATACGGAGATGCCGATTTTGGAGGACAATTCTATCATGCTGGACACCAGGGTGACTTTTACGGCCCCAATGCCCCGCAAAGCAGAGTTGACCGTCCAGATGGCGCCCAGGGCCACATAGAAAGCGCCTTCGATACGGATCATGCTGATGGCGGCGTTTAGCACGTAGTCGCTGGGGGCTTCCATAAAGACCAGGGCCAGGGGGCGGGCGAATACCAGGATCACCGCGGTGGAGAACAGGGCCAGCCCGGCGACGATCAGCAGGCCCTTCTTCAGCCCCTCGCCGATACGCTGGTATTGCTTAGCCCCATAGTTCTGGCCGGCATATACGGAGAAGGAGAAGGCCACATTGGAGAAGGTAACGCTGGCCAACTGCTCTACCTTGCCGCCTACGGTGTAGGCCGCTACAATGTCTGAGCCAAAGGAGTTGATGACCGCGGTGATGACGAACATACCCACACAGAGGACAGCGCTTTGGGCGCACATGGGCAGGCCGATGCGCAGGTACTCCCGTATCATGGCGCTATCATAGGCCCAGGCAGGGCGGTCGGGCATGAGGCGGGCGTACTTTTTCAGCATATAGCCAATACACAGTACCGCAGACACCAGTTGGCTGAGGACGGTGGCAAAGGCCACGCCGGCCACCCCGCCGTTTAAGGTCAGCACAAAGAACAGATCCAGGGCCACGTTTAAGAGGGAACTGAAAATAAGGAAATACAGGGGGGTTTTGGAGTCACCGATGGCCCGCATGACCGAGGTGGCGCCATTGTAGGCCAGGGCAGCGATGGTCAGCCCGCCGGTTATTTGTATATAGGCCACAGACTGGCCGACGATGTTCTCCGGCGTGCCCAGCAGCGCCATCATAGGGCGGGCCCCAAAGAAGGCCACAAGCCCCAGGATCACACTGCCGCCCAGCACCAGGTATACCGCGTGGGTCACGGCTTTTTTCAGGCGGTCCTGCTGCTTGGCGCCCTCTGCCTGGGACACGATGACCGAAAGGCCGTTGGTAAGGCCATTGCCCATAAACATGATGAACACACTGGTGGAACTGGCCGCGCCAATGGCTGCCAGCGCGTCGATACTGACGAAACGCCCTACCACGATGGTGTCCACCACATTGTACATCAACTGGAATACGCCGCCGATCAGCATGGGGATGGCGAACAGGATCAACAGCCGGGCAGGGGGGCCCTGGGTCATATCCAGGTTGGCGGCTTTTTGCTTTTTCATGGTTTCCTCATTCTTTTTCCGTTTAAGTGGATGGTTGCCGTATGCCGAAAAATCTGATGGCGCGGGGCGCACATCAGATTTACGGGGGGGTTAGGTTGCCCTTTGCAACTGTTCTTTATTGTATTGCAGGGTATAGAGGTTGTAATACCGGCCCTTCTGGTGCAAAAGCTCCTGATGGGTGCCCTGCTCCAGAATCTCGCCGTGGGACAGTAGGATAATGTTGTCCGCGTGCTGGATGGTGGACAGCCGGTGGGCTACAATGAGCATGGTGCCGATGTTTTTCATCTTCTCCAGGGAGTCCTGGATCAGGAGCTCGGTTTCCGTATCGATATTGGCGGTGGCTTCGTCCAGGATCATGACGGCGGGCTTGTGGATAATGGTGCGGGCAAAGGACAGCAGTTGCCGTTGGCCGGCAGAGAAGTTATTGCCCCGTTCCCGAACCTGCTCGTCCAGGCCGTTGTCCAGGCGGTAGATAAAGCTGTCGGCGTTTACATATTCGCAGGCCTGGCGGATGTCCTCTTCGGGGAATTCATCCCGCAGTACGATATTGCTGCGGATGGTGCCGGAGAACAGGAATACATCCTGAAGCATCTGCCCAAAGTGCCGGCGCAGGGAAGAGATGGTGATGTCCTTGATGTCGACGCCGTCGATGAGGATCTGGCCCTTCTGGATGTCATAGTTGCGGCAGATGAGGGAGAGGATGGTGGACTTGCCTGAGCCGGTGGAGCCCACGAAGGCCACGGTCTGCTTAGGCTGGATGTGGAAACTGACGCCCTTGAGCACCCATTCGCCGGGGTTATAGGAGAACCACACGTCCCGGAACTCGATCTCGCCCCGGATGTTTTCCAAATCTTTGGCGTTGGGGCTGTCTACGATTTCGGGCACCATATCCATGACGGTAAAGATTTTTTCCGCAGCGGCAAAGGAGCGCTGGAGCATATCGAACTGCTCGGCCAGTTGCTGGATGGGGTTAAAGAACTTGGAGATAAACATATAGAAGGAAACAATGACGCCGCTGGAGATGGTTTGGTCCAGGAAAGACCAGCCGCCGATATAGCCCCGGCCGCCCAGGTACATTAGGCACAGCACAGAGGAAATATACAGCATATAGACCATGGGCTGGAAGATGCCAAACACGAACATCCGGCTGCGCTTGGCGTTTTGCAGGGTTTTGGAGCGCACCAGAAAATCCTGCATTTTCCGCTCTTCCCGGTTGAAGATCTGGGTGATCTTAATGCCGGAGAGGTTTTCGGAAAGGTAGGTGTTGATGTCGGTAGTGGCGTCATTGACCCGCAGGTGCACAGAACGGGAAAAGCGCCGGAAGATAATGGTGAAGAGAACCACAAAGGGCACAAAGCACAGCACCATCAGGGTGAGCATATAGTTGAGCACCAGCATGGCTGCCAGCACGGCGATGACGACCATGACATTTTGCACCAGCGTGACCAGGATGTTGGTGAACATAAAGGAAATGGCGTTGGGGTCGTTGCTGACACGGGTGACCAGCTTGCCTACGGGGATATTGTTCAGTTGTTCATGGGAGAGGCTCTCGATGTGGGTGAACACGTCCCTGCGCATGGCGGAGAGGATCTTTTGCCCGACTTTTTGCAGGATCATGGCCTGGATGTAGGTGCAAACCAGCGAAACCAGCAGGATGCAGACATAGATGGCCACGATCCGCAGCAGGTAGGACATCTCAAAATTACCCACCACGGTTTCCTCAATGTGGCCGATGACCAGCGGGGCGACCACCGAGTAGACGTTGGCCAGCAGCATAACAAAGAACACCAGCACAAAGTGCTTGCGGTAAGGCTTGGCGTAAGCCAGCAGCCGCTTGACGATTTCGGAGTCGGGCATATTGCGCTCCCGGTTTTCCAGGACGTTTTTCCGCTTGGCGGTGATGTAGGCAACGGTGAATACCAGGGCGAACATACCGATAATGCCGCCTACAATCAGGATAGGCAGGATGTTACGCATTGTGTTCGCCCCCTTCTTCGTCCAGTTTTTGCAGGTCGACCATTTTGGTATAGGCAGGGCAGTTGGCGTACAGCTCGGCATGGGTGCCCACGGCCACCAGCTTGCCCTCGTCGATAAACAGGATCTTGTCCATCTGCTCGATGGTGGAGATGCGGTGGGCGATCAGGATGGTGGTCTTGCCCGCCCGTGTGGCCCGCAGGTTGCCTAAAATGGACCGCTCGGTTTTGGTATCTACCGCGGAAACAGAGTCGTCCAAAATCAGGATGGGGGCGTTTTTCATCAGGGCCCGGGCAATGGAGATACGCTGTTTCTGCCCGCCGGAAACCGTGACGCCCCGCTCGCCCAGCACCGTATGGTAGCCCCGCTGGAACTGTTTGATGTCATGGGCCACATCAGCCAGCTTGGCATACTGGTTGATGGCCGCGTTGTCGTATTCCTCTACGCCAAAAGCGATGTTGTTCTCAATGGTGTCGGAGAACAGGAAATTATCCTGGGGCACATAGGCGCAGCCTTCCCGCAGGGAGTGGATGGTGATGCTGTTTACATCCTGGCCGTCCACAAAGAGGGTGCCGTTAGGCACATTGTATGTACGCAGGATCAGATCCACCAGCGTGGTTTTGCCGGAGCCGGTTTTGCCCACCAGGCCCACGTTTTCGCCGGCCTGAATGGTAAAGGAGATATGCTCCAGTGCGTCGAATTCCCCGTCCGGGTAGCGGAAACTCAGATCCCGGAACTCGATATTGCCTTTGACCTGCTCGATGGGTTTGGCGTCCGGGCGGTCTTTGACGGCCACGGTGGCATCCAGCAGTTCGCTGACCCGGTCCAGGGAGGCTTTGCCCCGGCTGGACATATCGATCAGTTCGCCGACGGCCATGATGGGCCAAATGATCGAGTTGAAATAGCCGATGAACTCAACGAGCTGCCCGGCGTTAAAATAGCCCTGGTACACCAGGAACCCGCCATAGCCCAGAATGACGCAGATTACGCTTTCAATAAACAGGGTAACAAAGATGCGGAACAGCACGGCGGTTTTGGTGTGGTTGATGTTGGCGACCTCGTTTTCCTGGTTTAGCTTGTTAAAGGCAAGCAGTTCTTTGGACTCTTTTACAAAAGCCTTGATAACCGCAATGCCGGAAAAACTCTCCTGGGCAAAGTCGGACAGGTTGGAGAATGCCTCCTGGCGGATATCCCACTTGCGGGTGAGGTTTCTGCCTACCATTGTGGCCATGCACAGCAGCAGGGCCATGGGGATCATAGAGAGAAGGGTCAAGAGGGGGTTCATCTTCCACATTTTAATGACGGCCAGGGTGCCCATAAACAGCGCGTCAAAGAACATCAGCACGCCCCAGCCAAAACAGTCCTGTACCGTGTCCAGGTCGTTGGTGAACAGGCTCATCAGGTTGCCCACCTTGTTCTCCTGGTAGAACTCCCGGCTGAGGTTTTTGGCATTGTCAAACATCCGGTTGCGAAGGTCTGCCTCCAGCCGGATAGCGCTGCCCATAAAGGCCAGGCGCCATAGGAAACGCCCCACCACAATGACCAGAATTACGCCAACCATAGGCATACAGACCCGGTCCAGCAGAAAGTCCATGTTAAAGGCGACCTGCTGGCCGTCTATTTCCACAAAGCCCTGGTTGATGCCGTTAATGACCATCTGGTACAGGTTGGGGATCAGCAACTGGAAGTAATCGACCGCAACCAGCGCGCACAGGCCCAGCAGCAGGATCCAGGCGTACTTTAGGTAGTAGCGGTTGATATGCTTACCGATTATCATGGTTTTCCTCCTTTTCCTCTATAAAGTATATCACAAGGCCTTATTATAGCACAGCTTTTCCGATTTTTCTACCCCTTTTATAAATAAAATTGCAGGATTTATAAAAAATATTCCGTGAGTCTTATGAGTATTGAAGAGATTTATAAACTGTTTATAAAGCCGGGTTTGCGGCCGCTGGCCCTGTGTAGGCCCACCGATTGCAAAATGCCACGAAAAAGCCCCCCTTGTGTGGAAGGGGGGCAAAGGGACGGGTAGCCGCCTTTATGGATGGTTATTCAGCCTGCTGAGGGGCATACATGGCCCCCAGAAAGACCGGCAGGCGGGTTTCGGCGTCAAGAATCATATAGAGGAAGGGGCGGTTCAGGCGGACCGCGGGCAGGTCGTCCACAAGGGCGGCCCCCTCTGCCATAGCCACTACAGTGGCAGCGCCGGCTTTGGTGCCCTGCTCGTACACGGAAATATGGGTTTTGTGCAGCACATGGCTGATGAAAAGGGGCTCACCCTGCGCCCCATGGCCCATACCGGAAAAATCGGCCCGTTCGGCGTCAAAGGCGTCGCGGATCCCCATATCCTGTAGGGTTTGGGCCAGCGAGATGTTATAGTCCGCTTGGAACTTAGGGATTTCTACCAGCACAGGCTGGTCTTGCCCGCCGGTAAGTAGCTGGTGGAGATGTTGGCCGCTTAACCCGGCCAGGTAGTCGCTGAGAGATACACCTTCATCCGGCAACAGCGCGGCAAAGGCATATTGGCGGTCTGCGTAAAATTTTATAAAGCCCTGTGCCTGGCCATCCTGTAGGTAAACCTTTTCCGTGGAGGCCATCATGGGCACACTGGTTTCTGTGCCGTCCGCATGGGTGAACAGCCGCTCCAGCACATCGTATTCGTTATATACCTGCTCCCATTCCGCCTCAAAGGCCAGGGCGTTGACCAGCATCAGCACCGTGTCTTTGGGCAGCTTGTCCAGCATTTGGGGGATCATTTCGCTGGTGTGCTTACTGACCCAACTATTTATCTCTTCCAAAGTGGTATCGTCAAAGGGCTTTTCGAATAGGTTGGCCCCAAAATAGCCGGTGTTTAGCTGAAGGAAACCCGGCTCCAGGGCCACTTCCTCTTCCTTTACCCAAAGGGAATTGGCCTGGTGCAGGCGATACTTGTCCCCGACAGGCAAAGCTGCGTTGTAGGCGGACAGGAACTCCCTCAACGGGGCAATTTCCGTGCCAAAGGCGGTTTCCATCTGGGCTAGGGTATCCCCCTGGGCGCCGTTGGCCGTCATAGCCAATGCATTTGTGATGGAGAGGGGAGAGAGTAAGGCGTTTTCCGCGGGCTGCTTTTGCAGGGCGTGTTTTAGCAGATCCAGGCCGAATGTGGTGAGGGCAGTGGGGCAGTTTGGGTCTGTTTCGCTAAGCTTGGGAGGCTTGCCCCCGGAGATGGGGCCGCCACAGCCGCCAAGGGCCAAAGCCCCGGTTAGGGCCAGGCAAAGGGTGGAGAGGAACAGTTTTTTTAGGATGGTCGCTCTCATAAGATCGCCGCCTTTCAGGATGGTTTCTAACCCTATCATCGTCTTTTGGGGCAGGGAGGTTACAAGAAAAGGCAAACGGTTTGGAGAAAACTGCCCGCCCTGGAGGCTCAGCCTATACCCAAAAGGGATTTGAGCCAGTTTGCAAACCCGTCGGCGCCGTATACGGCCAGCATAATCAGCACCAAAAAGGCGACGATAGACAGCACCTCCCCCACGATGCGCTTGGCAGTAGGGGGAGAGGCAGGCTGGGCGCCATCTTTGCCGGAACGTTCCGACTCTACCTGGCGGCTTACCTGCGCGGCCAGGTCATTGGCCTGCTCCAACTGTTCAAATGGCACGTAGACTTTCTGGTCGGTGGGCATGGAGTCGCTGTCAAAGGAAAAATAGGATTGCCCGGCATCCTCCATTTTACTGGGGATGCCGGCCTCTTCCAGCGCTGTGTGCAGTTGCTGGGCTGTGTACATATCGCACCCGCAGAGAAAGACCATATCCTGCCCATCCAGTGGACGGAGTTTCTGGCTGCGGCAGGCAGGGCACCGGGTAAGCTCATTTGGGCAGGCCCGCCGGCATTTTTCGCAATACTGCATGGCACCCTCCCTTAAATCACCTGCTGGCCGTTGATAGCCAGCTTGAACTGTACCCCAAGCTTTTCCGCCGCCTTGCCGCAAAGGAGCATCCGGGCCATAAAAATCTCGAAATACTCCATCACAGAACTGAAATTGGGGTCGATCTCCAGCCGGAGCCAGATGGCCTTGTGTTCCCGGTCAATGTCAAGCCGGGAGCCGGTGACAGAGTAGTTTACCCGGTCATGGATGTCAAACTTGGCCGGGTCTTTGCCCCGAACCCGGCTGCGGCGTACGTCGGACTTGTCCGCCAGGATCAGGGCGGCGGCTTCAGCGCTGACCGGCACGCCGGTGCCCTCGTCATGGTTGCCAATGGCCGTGGCGATCAGGGCGATCTCCTCAGGGGGGAAACCCATGTTGTCCAGCAGGCGGAAGGCCATGACGGCCCCGCTTTGGCTGTGGTCTACCCGGTTGACCAGATTGCCTATATCATGCAGATAAGCGGCGATCATGGTCAACTCTACGGTACGGGCCGGGTAGCCCAGTTCCCGCAGGATGGAGCCGGCCGTGGTGGCGACCCGGCCCACATGGGCGAAACTGTGTTCGGTAAAGCCCAGGGCGGCCATAGAGGCATCAGCCTGGGAGATATAGGTTTTAATGGCGGGGTCGCGCTGAATATCCTGATAGGTTATCATGGCGTTGCTCCTTGCTTTTTCTTTGAGTGTAACACAAGCAGGAGGAGATTGCAAGAGGAAATGGGGCTTTGCTCAGGGCAGGCCACACAGGTCAGCTATTAACGGAGGGGATAGGCCAGGGCTTTGATTGCCTATTGACAAAGGTAACAGTGGCTGTTATAATGAAAACAGAAGTTGCGAAACGTGCGTTTCTTAAAAAGGAGGGTGACCCATGCCGCCAAAAAGCAAATTTACCCGGAAGGAGATTATAACCGCTGCCGTGGCGGTTGCCCAGGAAAAGGGGATGGACGCCGTTACGGCCAGAGGGGTTGCAGCCCGGCTTGGCGCCTCACCTAAGGTCATTTTTGGCCTGTTTCAAAATATGGAAGAATTACAGGACGAGGTGATGCAGGCAGCGCAC
Source organism: Acutalibacter caecimuris (assembly GCF_034335085.1). Taxonomy (NCBI): domain Bacteria; kingdom Bacillati; phylum Bacillota; class Clostridia; order Eubacteriales; family Acutalibacteraceae; genus Acutalibacter; species Acutalibacter caecimuris. The sequence goes on from NZ_JAWXXJ010000005.1 coordinate 142,692, forward strand.
CGGATTTACCAAGGCTATATCACCGGGGGCAGCAGCCAATACCCACCCTATAAGGCCAGCGGTATGGGGTATATCCTCTTTGCAAAAGAGGAAAAGGAGCTGTTTAAGCTGATTTTTATGCGTGACCGCACCGGCGAGCCGGTTTCGGACGATCAGGAGGAATTGGCGCCTATCCTTGCCATGATCCAGCAAAGTACCGGCATGACCAGGGAGCGGGCGTTTTTCTTCCACCTGGAGATGTGGGTGTTCGTCCACGGCATTGCCACTATGCTGGCAACTAATTATTTGCAATGGGAGGACGGGATGATCAGCAATATGCTGACGGACGCGTTTGAGGGCGTGAAAGCCCGGTTTTTAGGAGGTGGGCAACATGACAGCGATAAAGACAGTAGGACTGGTTAAGCGCTACAAGGGGCTGACCGCTGTAGACAAGCTTGACCTACAGGTAGAGCAGGGGGAACTGTTTGCGCTGCTGGGCGTAAACGGCGCCGGGAAGTCTACCACCATCAAAATGCTCTCTTGCCTGGCCCGGCCCACTGCCGGGGAGGCCCTGATAGAAGGGAAAAGCGTTACACAGGAAACGGCTGCTGTTAAGGCGCTGATTGGTGTGTCCCCTCAGGAAACGGCGGTTGCCCCGAACCTGACCGCTGGGGAAAACCTGCGGCTGATGTGCGGCATTCACGGTTTTTCCCGCAGGGAAGGGGAGGCGCTGGCTGGCCGTTTGGCGGAGCAGTTTGCGTTGGGCGAGTTGCTAAAACGCCGGGCCGGTAAGCTTTCCGGGGGGTGGCAAAGGCGGTTAAGTATCGCGATGGCTTTGGTAAGCCAGCCGCGGGTGCTGTTTTTGGATGAGCCCACCTTGGGGCTGGATGTATTGGCACGGGCGGAACTGTGGGAGCGTATCCGGGCACTGAAGGGGAAGGTGACGATTGTGCTGACCACCCACTATATGGAGGAGGCTGAGGCGCTCTCAGACCGTATTGGTATTATGCAGGGCGGCAGATTGCTGGCCCTGGGTACTGCCCAGGAACTGAAAGCACGGGCCGGTGTGGAAGGGCTGGAGGAGGCCTTTGTGCGCATTGTGAAGGAGGGGATCGTGTGAGATTATGGGCATTTTCACGGCGAACGGCTGTAGAGATTTTGCGGGATCCGTTGAATTTGGCCTTTGGGCTGGGTTTTCCGCTGGTATTACTGCTGTTAATGACCCTTTTACAGGCAAATATCCCGGTTCGTTTGTTTGAACTGGAACGGCTGGCCCCGGGGATGGCTGTGTTTGGGCTGTCTTTTATGACGCTGTTTTCCGCTACGCTGATTGCCAAAGACCGGGAGAGTGCTTTGTTGCAGCGGCTATATACGTCACCATTGACGGGGGCGGACTACATTTTGGGGTACGCGCTGCCGGTATTTCCTATTGCTTTGGGGCAATGCGTGGCCTGCTATCTGGCCGCGTGGGGGCTCGGCCTGCCGGTGACATGGTATACTTTATGCTCTATATTGCTGATATTGCCTGTTTCTATACCGTATATTGGGCTTGGGCTGCTGTGTGGGAGTGTGCTTTCCGTGAAACAGGTAGGCGGGATTTGCGGGGCTCTGCTGACCAATGTGGCTGCCTGGTTTTCGGGGATATGGTTTGATTTGGATCTGGTGGGCGGTCCGTTTAAGCGGATTGCCTATATATTGCCCTTTGTCCATGGGGTGGAGGTGGAAAAGGCTGCGTTGGTGGGGGATTTCGCGGGCATTTGGCCGCACTTATGGTGGGTTTTGAGATATGGTGTGGTGATATTCACCGGGGCAATATGGGTGTTTACGGCTCAAATGCGCAGAGATTAGGCAGGGTTATGGGGGCGATAGTAGGCACTTCTTACCGGGTTGTTGCGGGGGTCTTGGGCGGTTTATAGCGGGGTCTTAGAGGGGTATTTTTGGGGGAAAACCGGCAGGGGAGGAAGTGGGAGGGAGGCAGCCTGTTTTTGTGTTCGATTCGCGAGCCCAGTTGGTGCGTTGACGGGGACGGCTGGCCGGGGCGGTGTTTCGGGTGTGGGGAGGGGGCGCCCAATGGAGATGTTTGTTTAAACATCAAACGATACTATAAGAATAGGGCTTGTTTGAAAATAGAGGAAATGACGAATTTTTGGCCAGAAGGGGGCAATTTCAAGGAGAAAACCGCAAGGCAATCTCGCGATTGACGAGGATTTTCGACGTAGAAAGTGGCCTCTTATGGCAAAAAAGACGACGTTTTCGATTTTTCAAACAAGCCCTAGACTTTTTAATAAATTTTTTTGTTATATACATTGCGATGTGATTGGTGTGCCGGGCATTTGCGGTGCAGCCCTATGGGGATGATGGAGGAGCGGGGGCGTTTCGGATTTGGGGAAAAGGGAAGGGCGGGAGGCTGGGTAAGCCTTCCGCCCGGTTTGCGTGGGGTTAGCGGATAAAGTTGGTGAACTGCTTGGGCTCGTGCTCCGGCAGGCCGAACTGGGCCTTGCCAAGGGCGATGCTCTTCATGAGGAAAACCATGTTCCGGGCCAGGGTGCGCATCATTTGCAGGCCCTCGGCATCGCCCTCGGCCTGGCCGGGGGTTTGGCCATGGATGCCGTTCCAGTACTGCCCGGAGGCAATGGGCATACCGGAAATGGCGAAGAACTTGTTGAGCTCGTCATAGGTGGCGGTGAGGCCGCCCCGGCGGGCCGCGGCCACGGCCGCGCCTACCTTCATGGTTTTATCAAAGGGGGCGCTGTAAAAGAGGCGGGTCATAAAGGCTACCAGCGTGGCGTTGGCCGAGGCGTAATATACCGGCGAGCCTACCACCAGCCCGTCGCAAGCCTGGAATTTGGGCGCGGTTTCATTGACCAGGTCATCAAACACGCAATGGCCCAACTCGCCGCACTTCCGGCAGGCGATGCACCCCCGGATGGCCTTATTGCCTATGTGGATGGTTTCGGTTTCGACCCCGGCCTGGGTGAAAACCTGCTCCATCTGCTGGAGGGCGGTGTAAGTATTGCCATTGGCGTGGGGGCTGCCGTTGATCATCAGGACTTTCATGTGGGATCCTCCTTGGTTTATCAGGTTATTATATAGTATATATAGCGGGGCGGCGGGAAAATGCCGGGTTATGGGACCAACCCGGCCACTTCTGCCAAGGTGAGGCCCTGTTCCAGGGCAATGCGGGCCACATCCTCGTATTCGGGCTTTTGGCGGGTGACGCCCCAGCCCCCGGCGGTTTTGACCCGCACCTCCCCGTAAGGGGTGGTGGCGGTGTGCTGGGAACGGCGCAGCACCCGGCGGGCGCAGAGGGTTTCCCGCACGCCCAGGGTGGTGGTGTGGGTGAACAGCAGGCCGGCCATTTTTTCGGCATCCTCCGGCCGGCACAGGCAGGTGAGCAGCACCCCGGGCCGGCCTTTTTTCATGCCGATGGCTGTGGTGAAGGCATCCAGGGCCCCGGCATCCAGAAGGCGCTCTGCCGCAAAGGCAATGGCCTCGGGGGTCATGTCGTCCAGGTTGCAGCGCAGTTCCGTTACCTGGCCACTGGTATCGCCGGTATCGCCCAGCATGGCCCGCACGGCGTTTAGGGCGGGGAAGTCTTTGGTGCCCATGCCGTAGCCGATTTTTTCGGTACACATAGCCGGGGCAGGGCCGAAGGCCCCGGCAAAGTGCAGGAGCAGCGCTGCCCCCGTGGGGGTGCACAGTTCGCCGTTGATGGCCCCGCCGTAGGTGGGTACGCCCTGGAGGATATGGGCGGTGGCCGGTGCGGGGACCGGCAAGATGCCGTGGGCACAGCGTACCTGCCCGCTGCCTACATGGACAGGGGAACAGACCACTTGCTGGGGCGCCAGGCGGTGCATCAGCAGGCAGACGGCGGTTACGTCGGCTATGGCGTCCAGGGCGCCTACCTCGTGGAAGTGGACTTCCTCTACCGGCACACCGTGGGCGTGGCTTTCCGCCTGGGCGATCAGCCGGTAGACGGCCAGGATATGGGTGCGGACTTCTTCGGGCACTTGCAGGTGGGAGATGATGTGGGCTACATCGTGCAGGCCCGCATGGTGGTGGGTGTGCCCGTGCCCATGGGGGTGCTCATGAGAGTGCTCATGTTCGTGGGTGTGGGCGTGTTCGTGGGTGTGCTCAAGGGAGTGTTCATGTTCGTGAGTGTGGGTGTGGCCTTGGGGCACATCGTGGGTGTGTTCCTCCTGGCCGTTTACGGTGACGGTTACATGGGTGCCGGTCACGCCGCATTTGACCGCCTGCCCGGCAGTAAACCGCACGCCGGGCAGGCCCAGGGCGTTCAACTCATCCACAAATGCCTCCCGGTCCGGGAGGAGCTCCAGCAGGGCAGCGGTGAGCATATCGCCGGCAGCGCCCATGTTGCATTCCAGATAGAGGGTTTTCATAGGGGTGTCCTTTCTTGGGGGATGGGGCGGCTATTCGCCCGCTTTTTTGGTGTGGGGCATACTTTTACCCAAGGCGGCAATGGTGATGGCGACCAGGGGGTTGATCCAGCCGAAGAAGGTAAAGGGGGCGTACTGCCAGGCCGAGATGCCCAGCGTATTTTCGGTAAAGCCTGCCCCGGTGCTGTAGGGCACAATGCCGCCAAATACCGTGCCGGCATCCTCCAGGGCGCGGCTGAGGTTTTGGGGCTTTAGGTTATGCTGCCGGTACAGGGGGCGGAACAGCCGGCCGGTCATGATGATGGCCACGTACTGCTGGCCGGTGCCGATCAGCACGCCCCAGGCGGTGAGGATGGTGGCAATGACCAGCCCGCGGTCGGACTTAACATGGGCGACCACCTTCTCCAAAATGGAGTTGGCCATGCCGGTGCACTCGAAGATGCCGGCAAAGCTTAGGGCGATGAGCATGAGGGCTACGGTGCGCATCATGCTGAGGATGCCGCCCCGGTTGAGCAGGGTGTCCACGGTATCTACGCCGGTGCTGGCGGAAAAGCCGTTCATGACGCCCCCAAGCAGGGCGCTGAGGTTAGCCCCCTGGACAAACAGGGCCGCCAGCATACCCAGTAGGGCGGCGCCCAGCAGGCCAGGCAGGGCCGGGATGTGGAAGATCACCATAACCAGCACCAGCAGCGGGGGCAGGAGCAACAGCGGGTGGATGACAAACTGGGACGAGAGGGTGGAGAGGGTTTGGGCCACCTGGGTGTTATCGGCTGCGCCGCCGCCGAATACAAAGCCCAGCACCCCGTAGATCAGGATACAGATAGCATAGGTGGGGGTGGTTGTGACCATCATGTGGCGGATATGGTCGAATACATTGGTGTCTGACACGGAGGGGGCCAGGTTGGTGGTGTCGGAGAGGGGGGACATTTTGTCGCCAAAATACGCCCCGGAAACGATGGCGCCCACGGTGATAGCCGGCGGGATGCCGATGGCCTCGCCGATACCGAAAAGGGCTACGCCTACGGTGCCGATGGTGGAAAGGGAACTGCCAATGGCCAGGGACACCAGGGAGCAGAGCAGCAGGGCCGTTACCAGGAAGAAACGGGGGGAGATGATTTGCAGGCCGTAGTAGACCATGGTGGGGATGATGCCGCCGGCCATCCAGGCGGCGATCAGGATGCCGATGGACATGATGATCAGCAGGGCGGGCAGGGCGGGGGTGATGGCCTGGGAGATGCCGTCCAGCATCTGCTGCCAGGAAAAACGGTGGAGCGCCCCCACGCCGGCGGCCAGGGCGGCTGCCAGTAGAAGGGGTACATGGGGCGCTGCGCCCAGCCCGGCGGTAAAGGAAACCACCAGGGCGATCAGCGCTGCAAACAGGGCGGTGGCGGGCCAAAAGCCCACAGGGGTGGGCGCTTTTGCTTGGGGTGACATCGGGGTGCCTCCTTTTGGGATTATTTGCCGGAGTAAATTATACCATATTAGTCTACTTTATTCAATCTTTTTTTCTCAAGGGGAGGGGACAGGGGCAGGGCGGAGGAGAGGGGTAGGATTTATGGCGTTTTTCACTAAAATTATGTGGATTTTTTCCACGGAACACCGGGGTGCGTGGAAAAAATATTTCTTTCGACACCTTGACGCTTTAGGCGGTATGGACTATAATGGAATTCCTTGCCTAAAGGGCAAGCCCCCGTTTTCCGCGGCTGGGCGGGGCGTCATGGCAGCTAAAACGGTGATCAAGAAGGGAGTGTTCTGTGTGATTGAAGTGCAAGACCTGCGCAAGACCTTTAAGGTTGCCCGGCGGGAGGCCGGGTTTGGCCAGGCGGTGAAGAACCTGTTCCATCGGGATTACGAGCACATCCATGCGCTGGACGGCATCAGTTTTACCATTGGCGACGGGGAAATGGTGGGTTACATAGGCCCTAACGGCGCAGGGAAGAGCAGCACCATCAAAATACTCAGCGGTATTTTGACCCCGGACAGCGGCAAATGCCTGGTGAACGGCCGGGTGCCCTGGAAGGAACGGGTGCGCCATGTGAAGGAGATTGGCGTGGTGTTTGGGCAGCGCAGCCAGCTTTGGTGGGATGTGCCTGTGACCGACTCGTTTGAACTGCTGAAGGAGATTTACAGCATACCGGCCGCAGTTTATAAGCGGAACCTGGAGGAACTGACCGGGATGCTGGGCCTGAAGGAACTGCTGCGCACCCCTACCCGCCAACTGTCCCTGGGCCAGCGGATGCGCTGTGAGATTGCCGGGTCCCTGCTCCACAGCCCGAAGATCCTCTTTCTGGACGAGCCCACCATTGGCCTGGACGCGGTGTCCAAGCTGGCGGTGCGGGATTTTATCAAGCGGCTGAACCGGGAGCGGGGCACCACGGTGATTTTGACCACCCACGATATGCAGGACATTGAGGCGTTGGCCAGCCGGATCCTTCTCATCGGCAAGGGGCGCATTCTGCTGGACGGCGGCCTGGAGGACATCCGGTGCGGCGGGGAGCACATTGACGAAACCGTTGCCGAACTTTACAGGAAGTTCGACGTGACCTGAGGGGGTGGGGGTATGAGAAAATATCTTGCGTTTTTCCGTTTGCGGTTTGTGATGGGGCTACAGTACCGGGCGGCGGCCCTGGGGGGGCTGGTCTGCCAGTTTTTTTGGGGGGCTATGGCGATTTTGGCCTTTAAAGCCTTCTATGAGTCCGACCCGGCGGCATTCCCTATGGAGTTTCAGGCTTTGTCCAGCTATATCTGGTTGCAGCAGGCGCTGTTAGTGATGATCAGTATGAATGGCTTGGATAATGCGTTCATGGATATCATCCAAAGCGGCAATGTGGCTTATGAGCTGTGCCGCCCGGTGCGCGTTTACCCCATGTGGTATGCCCGCTCGGCGGCCAGCCGGGTGTCCGGCGGGTTCCTGCGCTGCGCCCCCCCGTTGCTGGTGGCGTTGCTGCTCCCGGCGCCTTTTGGGCTGATGCTGCCGGGGGACCTGGGCGCTTTCCTGTGGTTCCTGCTCTCCCTGACACTGGCGGTGGGGGTGGTGACGGCCATAGCGATGATTGTGGCCATGATTACCTTCCACACCATCTCGGCCCGGGGCGTGCGGCTGATTGCGGTGGGGGTAACGGACTTTTTTTCCGGGGCCATTATCCCCCTGCCCTTCTTCCCGGAGGGCATCCGCCAGGTGATGGAGTTGCTGCCTTTTTCCTCTATGCAGAACGTGCCGCTGCGCATTTACACCGGGGATATCTGCGGGACGGAGATGGCGTACCACATGGCTTTGCAAGTGTTTTGGCTGGTGGCGCTTGTGGCCCTGGGCAAGCTGCTGGAGCATATGGAACTGAAAAATGTGGTTATTCAGGGAGGTTGAACCATGCGCCTGTATATGAAATACTTTGAGATCCACCTAAAGTCCATTATGCAGTATAAGGGCTCCTTTTTTGCCACGCTGATTGGCTCGTTCCTCACTTCCTTTACGGTGTTTTTGGGCATTTTCTTTATGTTCCGGCGGTTCCACACCGTGGCCGGGTTTAGCTATGAGGAGGTGATGTTGTGCTATGGCATTATGCTGATGGGGTTTGCCGTGGCCCAGATGTTTGCCTCTGGGTTCAAGGTGTTTGACAGCATGATTGCCAACGGGGAGTTCGACCGCATCCTCTGCCGCCCCCGGAATGAGATTTTTCAGGTGCTGGCCTTCCGCATTGACTTTGTGCGCCTGGGGATGCTGCTACAGGGGATCGTTATGCTGGCCTATGGCCTGGCAAGCTGCCAGGTGGACTGGAACGTACCCAGGGTGATAACGGTGGTTTTTATGATAACCGGGGGGATGGTGCTGTTCTCGGCGCTGTTCCTGCTGGACGGTTCCATTGCCTTTTTTACCTTGCAGGGGCTGGAGTTTATGAATGTGTTCACCTACGGGGCCATTGAGCACGGCAAATACCCCATTGCCATTTACGGCAAGGGGATGCTTACTTTTTGTACCTTCCTGATCCCCTATGCGCTGGTGCAGTATTACCCCTTGACCTATGTGCTGGGGCGCTCCGGCAACCCGCTGTTTATCTTTTTGCCGCTGGTTGCCTGCCTGTTTGTGGTACCCTGCTGGGGGGTGTGGCGGATGGGGGTACGGCGGTATAAATCTACGGGATCTTAAAACCTATAAGGAGGCATATTGTGCTGGAAACGAAGGATTTGATACTGGGGAAAGCGAGATTTGAGGATTGGGAGGCGATGTACCGGAATGTGTGGAGCCGCCCGGAGAGTTTCCGCTATATGGTGCTGGAGTTGTCCCCGGACCCGGCGGAGGCCCAGGCGCGGATGCACCGGACCATTGCCTTTCAGGCGGAGCGGGAAACGGCCTATACGGTATTTCTGAAAGCAACCAGGGAGGCGATTGGCTTTGCGGGCATTGCACAGGTGGAGGGGGATACCTGGGAGGAGAGCGGCATTTGCCTGGGGCCGGATTACTGGGGGAGAGGCTTTGGCCGCCAGGTGCTGGACTGCCTGCTGGATCATGCCAGGGAACGGGGGGCCAAGGTGTTCCTTTACTCCTCTTGGGAGGAGAACGGGGCCTCGCGGGCACTGGCAGCCAAGGCCGGGTTTGCGCAGTACGCGCTGGAACAGCATACCCGGCCCCATGACGGGTACGGATATAAGCTGCTGAAGTACCGGAAAGATATGTGAGCACACAAAAAGAGCCGGCCTTGTATGGGCTGGCTCTTTTTCGGTTGGGTAGGGATCACTCATGCCGCAGGGCGTCGATGGGGTTCAGGTTGGCGGCTTTGACGGAGGGCATCAGGCCGAAGATAATGCCGATGATCATGGAGAATACCACACCGAAGATGATGGCCGGTACGCTGATGGCTACCGGGGTTTCCGCGATGTGGGAGATCAACTCGGCCAGGCCAATGCCCACGCCTACCCCCAGCAGGCCGCCCAGGCTGGTGAGCATGGCGGCCTCGGTAAGGAATTGCCAGAGGATGCGGCTTTTCTTTGCGCCGATGGCTTTTTTTAGGCCGATCTCCCGTGTGCGCTCGGTGACGGACACCAGCATGATGTTCATGACGCCGATACCGCCTACCAGTAGGGAGATACTGGCGATCCAGACAAGCTGCTGGTTGGTGGCGTTGGAGAGGTCCTGGAGTTCTTTTGCCTGCTCCAGGGTATCTTCCGCCTTATAGGACACGGTGGTATTGGTATTATAGGTGTTTAGCAGCGACTCAACATCTTTGCCTACCTTTGACATGGCCTCGGTATAGCTGACCCGGACGGCCAGTTCCTCCGGCTCGTCATACGCGAACATGGAGGGCCAGATGGCGTTGGGTAGGAAGATAGCCCCGGCGTTGCGGTTGCCCATATAGGTGTAGTATTCGTCGATGGAGTTGATGACCGGCTCGAACTTGATGTCCATCTCCACCACGCCCACCACCACTAGGGCAATGGAATTGTACTCGATGGTTTTGCCGAGGGGGTCTTCGCCCTCAAACAGGGTTTTGGCGGTGGTGCTGTCCAGGATGGCTACCGGGCGCAACTGGGTGAAGTCATTGGGTACAAACATCCGGCCCTTTTTGATGGAGTAGCCACAGGTGGAGAAGTAGTCGTTATCAATGCCGTATATGGGGCAGCCGGACAGTTCGGTATTGCCGTAATAGAAGTTGTAATCGGTATAGGAGCGCCGGGTATACCGGGCGGCGGCATCCACATTGGGCATGGCCAGGATCTCTTCAAAGGTGCTATCGCTTACCTGGGGGATGCCGTCCGGGATCCCTTCGCGCATATCGTAGATATAGTTATAGTCGCTGTTGTAAAACTGGATGCGGGTAACATTGTTGCCGGCACCGATGAGGTTTTGCTTGATCTGCTCATTGGTGCCCTTGATGGTGGACACGATGGAGATAATGGAGGCGATGCCGATGATAATGCCCAGCATGGTCAGGAAAGAACGCATTTTGTGGGCCCATATGCCCTGAAAGGACAAGCGTATATTCTCTATCATGCAGTCACCTCCTAGTACAGGTCGCCCGGACTGGTGGGCACATAGTCGTCATAGTCCACCATATCGCTGGGGCTTGTGGGTACGTTGTTGTCGTTGCCGGTGGTCCCACCGTTCCCGGTGTTGTCCGTGCTGCCGTCATCCGTGGTGGAGCCGCCGGAACCGTCCGGCGTTGTGCTGCCCTCCGGGGTAGAGGAGGAGGCGCCGTCCGGCGTGGGATCATCCGAGGCGGTATCGCCGGTGCCCGCGTTGCCGACTACCTCATGGAGGCCGTTCAGGATCATGCCGCCCAGTAGCAGCGAGGCATCCTCCGGGCCGGTGGCCAGGCTGCCGTCCGGCATACCGGTAATGCCGTCCATATCACCAGCCCCGTCGGGAATGCTTTCCACGGGCTCACCGTCCTCGGTGAAGGGTGGCTCCTGGGTATTCTGGTCGACTACCCGTACGCCCTCTTTGGCATCGGAACTATAGGGGAAAGCCAGGTAATCTTCCGGGGTAAGGCCGGACTTGATCTCGTAGGCTTGGCCGTTCCAGATGCTTTTGCCCAGTTGGACATAGGCTTTGACCAGCCGGTTATCCGGCCCGGCTTTCATCACGTAATAGCCTGCGTCATCCTCCCGGAAATAGGGGGCGTTGAGATAGAGAGTATCGCTGCTGACGGCCGTGTTGTTGACGTTCATGTTGATCTCTACATAGTTGCCTGTCTGGAGGTTGTCGTCCGGGTCCAGTATGACGGAGGAAAACTCGTAGTTGGAACTATTGGAGTTGCCGGAGCTGTAATAATAGGTGTTCTCCACAGGGAAATCGGAGATGGACACGATTTGGGCCGTATAGCTGTTCATACCGGACATACCGTAGGCGGTAATGGAAACCTGGTCGCCGATGTTGATGCTGCCCAGCAGGTTTTCGCTCAGGGTGCCGGACACATAGTACTGCTGTGCACCGGAAACCACCAGGAAGGGCAAGCTTTCGGCCATTGCGGAGTCCAGGTCCAGCAGCGAGCGCACCTGGCCGTCCACGGTACTGAGCACGGTGGAGTTTTCCAGGGCGCGTTTGGATTTATCCAGGTTCAGTTTAGCCTGTTTCAGGTCCAGGTTCAGCCGGGTGATCTCCTGCTTTTTCTCTTTGATCGCCTGGTTCAAATCAGCGGAAGTGTACCCCATATGGTTGTAGTTGTTGGGGTCGGGGGTGGGGGTAGGCGTTGCCTTGGCTGTTTCCCGGTTCAGCAGATCCAGGCCCTCCCCCAGGTTGGCTACACTGGCGCCCGCGGCCACGCCGCTGAGTACGCCGCCTGTCTGGAAGGCGGCTGTGAACTGGGTGCCGTCCAGGGTGACGGAGGACAGCAGTTTGCACTGGGAATTGTTGAACTCCCGGACTTCAAACACGGCTGCGAAGGGGGAAGTCAACTGGAAACCGTCCTCATCCTCGTCCTCCTCCGGGGCGAATTTGACCCGTGCCAGGCCGCTTTCCAGCAGGCCCGCCCGGCCAAAGGAAACCGGTGCGGAATCCAGTTGAGAACCGGCGTTGTCCGGCTCCGGGGTCGTTTCCGGCTCCGGGGTCATCGTGGGGTCAGGCTCCGGGGTGGCGGTGGGTTCGGGCGTGTCGTCCGGCGTAGGCGCCGGGGTAGGGGTGGCGTCCGGTGTGGGCGCTGATGTGGGCGTGGGGGTAGAGGTGGGCTCTACATCCAGGCCCCAAAGCAGGCGCAGAAAATCCGAACCCATGGTGTAGCCTTCCTCACATAGGAACACGTAGGGGTCCTCGGTGGTACCCGTGCCCTTATAGGGGATGGAATCCGCCGTCAACTCCTTATACACGTGCACATCCGGCGTGGGTTTGGGGGTCGGGGTGGGGGTAGGCGTAGGTTTGGGCGTGGGCTTAGGCGTGGGGGTGGGCTTGCGGGTGGGCTGCACGCCTGGAGCCGGCTTGGTGTTTTGCAGCTTTTTTAGCTGCCGCTGGGCCTCGTCGATTTTAACCTCCGCCTGTTTTACGGCGATCTCCTTTGCCTCCATATCCAACTCCAGCGTAGTGCGGTCGTATTGCAGCAGGGGGTCGCCCACCTTGACGGTTTGCCCCTCCTGCACGAAAATTTCGCTGATGGTTTTGGAGGAGTCGGGGTAGATTTCCTGGACAAAATCGGACACGATATTGCCGGAACTGGAAGTCTGGTCGCCCCAATAATTGGTGGACACATTATAGTCGGTAAGGGAGAGGACTTCCACGGTTTTCTGGTCGTTGCGGTAATTTAAATAGAGCACAACGCCGGTGATGATACCGGCCAGGATCAACAGGGTGATACCCAGGATGATCAGCCTTTTGCGCAGGTTTACTTTGTTATTCATGGGCGGATCCCTCCCCTCCTGCGGATGTGTTCTCCTGTTTCAGCGCATCGAGCTGGCGTTCCAGCGCGGCGATGATGGACTGGCCGCTGATGGGCTCCTCCTCCCGGCGGGGGGCAGGGCTTTCCGGCGCTTTGCCGGGGGCGGGGATTTTGCCATACACATTTTGCGCCTGTTGGGGAGGCCGGGCCGGTGCAGGTTTTGCGGCCTGCTGCGGCGCGGCTGTGCGCCCCGCAGGTTTTCCTGCCGGATGGGCGGCCGGGGCGGGGACAGCGGAAAGGGGCAGGGCTCCGGCACCGGCCGGTGGGGGCGGGGGCGTGCCATGGGCGGACAACTCCGGCAATGGCTGGCCCGCGCCACCCAGCAGCAGCCCGTCGCGGATATGCAGGGTGCGTTTGGCGTGGGCGGCGATCTCCGGCTCGTGGGTGATCATGACGATGGTGGCGCCCTCGTCGTTCAGGCTCTGGAAGATCTCCATAATCTGCTGGCCGGAGGTGGTGTCCAGCGCGCCGGTGGGCTCGTCGGCCAGAATGATTTTGGGGTTGTTGACAATGGCCCTGGCAATGGCCACCCGCTGGCATTGGCCGCCGGAAAGCTGGGTGGGCTTGAAGTTTGTGCGGTCCCCCAGGCCGACCCGCTCCAGGGCCCGGCGGGCGATCTCCTGGCGTTCCCGGCGGCGGACGCCGGCGTAGAGCAGGGGAAGGGCCACGTTCTCCAGGGCGGACTGGCGGCTTAACAGGTAAAAGCTTTGGAACACAAAGCCGATGCTGTGCAGACGTACCTCGGACATACGCCTTTCGCTGACCTGGGCGATGTTTTCATCCCCCAGCAGGTATTCGCCGGAACTGGGATTGTCCAGGCAGCCGATGATGTTCATCAGGGTGGTTTTGCCGGAGCCGGAAGGCCCCATGATGGCCAGGTACTCCCCCTCTTCCACCGAAAGGGAAATGCCTTTGAGCACGGGCACTTCCATGCGGCCTTGCAGGTAGGTCTTGCAGATGTTGCGCAGTTCAAGCATCATTCTTCCACGCCCCCTATTTCTTCACCTGCCTGCGGCATGGCCAGGACGCCGTCCCCGTTTTCAGGGGCAATATCTTCGCCGGCATCGTCGGAACCGGCCTCGCCGCCGGTATCCCCGTCCATATCGGGCATCATATCCCCGGCAAAATCATCGGGGTCCAATAACTCCATATTGGCGCCGGGGTCGGTTTCACCCATACTCATATCCATATCCGGGTCGACCTGGGCGCTGGCATCGGTGGTGGTGGGGCCGCCCTCGACCAGGCCTTCCATCGGGTAGGCGATATAGTCGCTGAGCTCCAGCCCGCTGACGATTTCGTAAAGGCTTTCGCCCGCGTCATACGCGCCCAGCAGGACCTGCCGTTTCTCCAGTTTTTCGGCCTCGTTGCGCACCCACACATAGCCGACGGTGTCGCCGGTAGGCTCTTCGCCGTCTTTCACGCCTTCAACAAGGATATAGGAGGCGGACAGCCATAGGCCCTCCCGCTGGGTGGTGCTCTGGGCGGCCTGGGGCTCGATATAGACGTGCTGCCCCAGTATCAACCCTTCCAGATTGGCAAGGCCCACATAGAAGTTGTATTTGGAACTTTGCTGGCCCTGGTCCATGCCGCCGTAGTACATCATATCGTTGTTGTTGTTGTTCTCCGCCGGCTCGTAGCTGATGCTGTCAATGGTGCCGCTCCACACGGTATCGGCATCCACACGGGAGCGGATGGTGACAGGCTGGCCCTCGTAGATAGAGCCGATGTTCTGCTCGGTTATGGTGCCTTTGATGCGGAACTCGCCGGAGGAGAGGATGCTCATATAGGGCATGGGTTGCCCGTTGTTGTCGGTTTTGGGGGTGAGGTTGATCTGCTGGATGACGCCCTCCACCTCGGAGAGGACTTCGTTGTTGTCCAGGGATTTCTTCAGCTTTTCCAGTTCGCTTTGCTTGACGGAGCGCTGGTATTCCTGTTCCTTAATGCTCAGCTCTACCGATTGGATGGATACCACATAGGAGTACTGCTCGTCGCTGCCGGCTTTGGCCTTTTCGGCCTCCAGGGTCTTTTTTTGGTCCTGGAAGGTGGTGATCTGGTTGGAGATACCTTCCAGTTCCAACTCGGCCTGCCGGATGGAAAGCTGCATCTCCTCGGTATCATAGCGGAACAGGGGAGTGCCTACGGATACCTCGTCCCCCTCCTGCACCAGAACTTCGGAAACGGTGCGGGTGTCGTCCTTGTTGATCTTGGTGATCTGCTGGGGCTCTACCAGGCCCGAATACCGGGGGTCGCTATCGCTGCCCGCGCCGGTAATGCTGGCCACCGAACTGACGTATACCGGGTCGGCATTGCCGGCGGCCAGGTAGTCTTTCAGCCAAAAGAACCACACGCACAGGGCAATAACAGCCACTGCCACGATAGAGGACACAACAATGAGGCCGGTCCGTTTTTTACTGTTCATATGGCTGCCGTGCTTATTGCTGGTTGTGTTATTTTCCATAAACCAATGCGCTCCTTGGGATAGATTATGCGGATGAAAATACCTTACGATACCAATATACTGTGTTATTATACAACATTTCCCAGAACATATCAACCGCTTTTTCGCCTGGGGATTTGAATATTTTGTAAACATATGAACAGAGGATTACCGGCGCGGAAGGGGGATTTCCCCGTATACCCATTAGAACGCGTGGGGCGTTGAAAGGTCACAGTTGATTTTTAAGTTTTTTCAGGTTATACTGGATGTACGAAAAAAACGGGAGGCAGTTATGGCACAGGCAAAGAAGAAATTTTACGCAGTCCGGGTGGGCCGGGAGGGCCAGAAGATATATACAAGCTGGGATGCGTGCAAAAAACAGGTGCAAGGTATGGGGGGCGCGGTTTACAAAAGCTTTCCCACCCTGGAAGAGGCCGAAAACTTTTTACAGGGCTGGGAGGCAGGGAAGGAGCCTGCGCCCGAAACCCCATGGGACGGCGCCGTGGCCTATGTGGACGGCAGCTTTGACAAGCGTACCGGGGAGTTTTCCTGTGGGGCGGTACTGTTTTGGCAGGGGGAACAGGTGGAATTCTCTGAAAAGTTTGTGGATCCGGAGATGGCCCAGATGCACAATGTGGCCGGGGAGATTATGGGTGTGCTGACGGTGTTGGCGTACTGCCAGGAGCAGGGGATACCCGGCGTGGAGATACACCACGACTATGAGGGCCTGGGACGCTGGGCAGACGGAAGCTGGAAAGCAAACCGTGCCGGGACACAACGCTACGCGGCGGCCTGCCAGGCGTTTGCCCAAAGGATGAAACTGCGCTTTGTGAAGGTGAAGGGCCATTCGGGCGACCAATATAACGATATGGCGGACAGCCTGGCCCGGCAGGCGCTGGGGTTTTAAAGCCGGTGCAGGATGTACAAATGGGAAAAGCTGGACAGGGGAACTGTCCAGCTTTTTGCTGTGCCAAGTGTTTTGCTTTACGCTAAGGGATGTGATTAAGAGGTGCTTGTAAAGGCGATTTCAGCACAGGTTGCGTAAAGCGGTTTGCTTGCTACGATGTGGTAAGCTTATCCTTTTACAGCTTTTTCCAGCCTTTCCAGGGCTGCTTGGAGGACCCATTGGGGTACGGCCAGGTTTACCCGCTCAAAACCAATGCCCTCGTCGCCGAACATATAGCCTTCGTCCAGGAACAATTCGGCTTTCTGCACCGTCATTTCTTCCAGCTCTTCTTTGGTTTTGCCCAAGGCAGTGCAATCCAGCCACAAGAGATAGGTGCCCTGCAACTGGACGGTTTTGATTTCCGGGAGCCTTTCGGCGATGAAATCAACCGCCAGTTGCCGGTTGGCGTCGATGACGGAGATCATCTCTTCCATCCAGCCTTCACACTGGGTATAGGCGATGCGGCAGGCCTCCAGCCCCAGGGCGGAGGGGCCGCCAAAGCCCGCGATCTCCCGGAACCGCTTGCGGTCTTCCTCGCTGGGAATGATGATATTGGAGGTCTGCATGGTGGCCAGGTTGAAGGTTTTGCTGGGGGCGGTACAGACGATGATGTTGTCCTCCGGCCGGGCCACATTGTGGATGACCGTATGCTCAAAACCGGGCATGATGATGTCAAAGTGGATCTCGTCGCTGAGGATGCGCACGCCGTGGGCCCGGCAGATGTCGCAGATCTTCCGCAGTTCCTCCGGCGTCCAGACCCGGCCCACCGGGTTGTGGGGGCTGCACAGGATGAGCATTTTATTGTTGCTGTCAGCCGCAAGTGTTTCCAGCAGGTCAAAGTCAATGGAATAGGCGTTGTCCTTATACAGCAGCGGGCAACGGCTGATCTGGCAATGGTGGTTTTCGATGGCCATGTAGAAAGGGTAGTAGACAGGCGTGAATACGATGATGCCGTCGCCGGGCTGGCAGAAAGCCTTTACGGAGAACATCAGGGCCTCTACCACACCATGGGTGCCGATGATCCATTCCGGCTCAATATGCCAGTGGTGGCGCTTTTCCATCCAGGCGCATACGGTTTCCAGGTACTCTTGGGTGGGGCTGGTATAGCCGAGGATATGCGTATCCATATACGTTTTTAGGCCCTGGGCGATCTCCGGCGGGTTTTTGAACTCCATATCTGCCACAGAAAGGGGCACGATGCCCGGAGAGAGGTCGGGTTTCTTTTCCCGCATCCCGTTCCATTTGCCGCTGCCACAATGGGAGCGGTCTACCAGCGTTTCAAAATCATACTTCATACCGATATCCCCTTATGTAAGAATTTGTGGGAACCCGCTGTAATTTGACGGGTGCCATAAAATAATTATGCAATTTCCCGCGGGTTTTGTCAATACCGCCGCAGGGTTTTATTCGTAGGGCAGCGTGATAAACTGCCTGTGGTTTCCTTGACAGGCGGGATCTACACCTGCCTGCATAGCTTGGTAGGCCGGGGGCGGCCTGGGTTATTGTACCCCGGTTTTGCTGCAAAAGCCTGCCATGCAGCAGGTTTCACAGTGGGCTTTCCGGGCGGTGCAGACGGCCCGGCCGTGTAGCACCAGGCGGTGGCAGAAGTCGTTGGAGTCTTCGGGCGGGAGTACGTCCC
Source organism: Acutalibacter caecimuris (assembly GCF_034335085.1). Lineage (NCBI taxonomy): Bacteria > Bacillati > Bacillota > Clostridia > Eubacteriales > Acutalibacteraceae > Acutalibacter > Acutalibacter caecimuris. The sequence goes on from NZ_JAWXXJ010000005.1 coordinate 160,450, forward strand.
GCAGGTCTTTTTCCACCTTTTGGGGGGCGGTGTTTTTTGTCAGACCCAGCCGCCCGGAAATGCGGATGCAGTGGGTGTCGGTAACAACGGCGGGCTTGTGGAAGATATCGCCCAGGATCAGGTTGGCGGTTTTGCGGCCAACGCCTGGCAGGCTGAGTAGGTCTTCCATGTTGTCCGGCACCTGGCCGCCAAAATCATCCCGGATTTTCCTGCAGGCGGCCAGGATATCTTTGGACTTGGTTTTATAAAATCCACAGGAGTGGATTAGCTGGCCGATCTCCTCCTCGGTGCCTTCACAAAAAGCCTCCAGGGTGGGGAACCGGGCAAAAAGCGCCGGTGTGACCAGATTGACCCTGGCATCGGTGCACTGGGCAGCCAGCCGGGTGGAGATCAGCAGTTGTAGAGGATCCTGATAGTCCAGTGAGCAGAGGGCGTCGGGATATGCCTGTTTTAAAGCGTCAACGGCCAAAAGGGCCAGTTCTTGTGTTTCCATGGGGGGGCATCCTTTCCTTTTTTCTACATCATACAACAATTTAGGGCGGTTGACAAGGGAAAAGCGTGGGATTATAATAGGCGCGGAGAAAATACCGGGGAGAGGGGCGTTGCCAATGACTTCAGCCGTATTGCAGCTTATTGCCGTATCCACCATGTTTATCGACCATGTGGGCTACCGGCTATACCCTGGCGTGGATTTGCTGCGGATGATTGGGCGGCTGTCCTTTCCAGTTTTTGCCTTTATGTTGGTAGAAGGGTTTATACATACGGCCAACCGGGGGAAATACGTACAGCGCCTGGCACTGTTTGCGGTGGCCTCGGAGGCGCCTTACCAGTTGTTTGCCCGTGGAAGGCTGGGGGCGCTGCCGCCCTGGAGCAATATCTTTTTTGAATTGTTGCTGATTTTTTTCGCCCTTTGGCTGGCCGAGGCAGGGAAATGGTACGGCTGGCTGGGCGCGGCGGGTGTGGCCCTGCTGGCGGAATGGCTGGGCTGTATGTACGGCGCTTATGGCGTGCTGGTTGGATTAGGGTTTTATGCCTTTCGGGACCGGCGCTGGGCGGGGATGTCCTGCCTGGTGGCGTGTACGTTGCTTTGTTGTTTGTACCACGGCAGTTGGTTCCAGATATACGCTGGCTGCGCGGCTGTGCCCCTTTGGCTGTACAATGGCCAAAGGGGGCGGCGCTTGCCGCGGTATTTCTGTTATGCGTTTTATCCGGCCCACTTGCTGCTGATTTGGGGTGTTTCTCTGCTGCGGTAGCCGGGGGAAAGGATTATGCCGGCGTACCGTGCCTGCCGCTTTCAAGGGAAAACCTCTTGCGCTGGGGGCGGGTTTGTACTATAATGGGGGCAGGGCGGGGTGATTGGGTATGGCCACACAGGGGAAAGAAGGGCGCGGCACAAGGCTTAAGCGGTTTTTGCTGACCTTTTTGGCCGCGGTGCTGCTGTACACCTGTACGCCCGTCGGGGACAGTTTTTGGAAATGGGCCGGTACGGCCTCCGGGTTTGGGGATTGGCAAGAAGGGGGCCTGCTGGAGATCCATGTGATCGACGTGGGCAAGGCCGATGCTATCCTCCTGAAAAGCCGGGGCCGGGCTGCGCTGCTGGATGCGGGCAAGCCGGTTGCAGGGGGAGCGGTAGCCGATTACCTGAGCCGCCATGGTGTAGAGGAGCTGGATTGGCTTATTATGTCCCACCCGGACAGCGACCATATTGGCGGCATGGCCCAAGTGTTGTGGGATATCCCTGTAGAGAATTTTGTACAGGCTGCGGTGACGGAAGAGGTGGAGGAGCATACACCGGCCTTTGCCCAGCTACAGACTGCTTTGGAGAAAAAAGCGCCCAACCGTATGTTGCTGGAGCCGGGCCAAAGTTTCCTGCTGGGCGACGCCATGCTGACGGCTTTGGGCCCGGCGCAGGATTATGGGGAGAGCAACAACAACTCCCTGGTACTGCGCCTGGACTGTGGGGGATTTACCGCCCTTTTCTGTGGCGACATGGAGCGCGAGGCAGAAGAAGGGCTGCTGACGAGCGGGCTGTCCCTTCGGGCCGACTGGCTGAAGGTGGCCCATCACGGCAGCAAGACCTCCAGCACCCAGTCATTTCTGGAGGCGGTATCGCCCCGGTACGCGGTGATCTCTGCCGGGCCGGACCGGAACCGGCTGCCCAGGGAAGAAACCCTGATCCGATTGGAAGGGATTGGCGCGGAACTCTACCGCACCGACACGGACGGGGATCTGGTATTTCTATATGACGGGAAAACCGTAAGCATCAAAACCGAAAAATGAAGGAGTGTGACGGCCATGAGGCAGTTGGTCATTGACCGCTTTGAGGGGAAATATGCCATTTGTGAGGACGCGGAGCAGAAATACTTTGCCATTGAGATAGAAGAACTACCGGCAGACGCGGCGGAAGGCTGCGTGCTGGTGATTACCGGCGAGGGGGAATTGCGCCTGGACCAGCAGGAAACAGCGGCGCGCCGGGAGAGGATTGCCGCCAAACAACGCAAAGCCTTTGGAAGGTGAACCCCGCCGGGTGTGGGGCATAAGGAGGATCTGCCGTATTTATGCGGGAAAAAGGGCCGACGCAGGGAGGTTGCGCCGGCCCTTTGGGTGTTTGGGCAGGGTTATGCGGGGTTACAGTTTTTTCAGTTCCCGTGCCTGTTTCATCTGCTTATAGGAGAAACGTAGGGGGGATTTCCGGCTGAGATGCAGGCCGTCGATCTCTTTGCGGCGCATATGGACACTTTGTACCAGCCCAAAACCCAGATACAGGCACATGGAGGAAGAGCCGCCGGCACTGAAAAAGGGCAGGGTGATACCCATGACCGGCAGGATGGTCAGGCACATACCGATGTTCCATATGGCCTGTAGGGCGATCAGCCCAAAGAAACCGAAACACATATAACGGCCCAACTCGTCACGGGAAGAGGTGGCTACGTGGAGGACCTTCAGCATAAAGAGCAGCAGCAGTAAGAGGAGGAGGGAGCAGCCCACAAAGCCAAGCTCCTCGCCGGCCACGGTGAAGATACAGTCGCTTTGCTGGAACGTGACCACGTTGCTGGCTACCCGCGGCCCCTGGAACAGCCCCTGGCCCTTAAAGCGCCCGCTGCCAATGGAGATGCGCCCCTGCCACTGCTGGTAGCCGCTGAACATACGCACATCCGGGTCGGTATCCAGGTTAAAAACGGCTACAAAGCGGTCTTTCTGGTAATCTTCCATTAGGTAACGCCAGGCAATGGGCAGGGCGATTACAAGGAGCCCGACCAGGGTAGCGAAATACCGCAGATGCACCCCGGCGGAAAGGCTCATAAAAATGAACATGAAAAAAAATACGATGGCAGCACCCAGATCGCCCTGGCGCTGGCAAAGGACCATATAGAGCAGCGCGTGCAGCCCCAAAAGGACCACCTGGAGGATATCGTTGAGTTTGCCCCGTTTCTTTAGCACGTCCAAATGCTTGGCATAGGTGAGCATGAAGGCGATCTTTACCAGCTCGGAGGTTTGGAAGGTCCGCCCACCGATTTGAATCCAGGCCCGTGCATCTACGCCGCCGGTGCCCTGGATGCGTTCACCGAAAAAGTAGGTATAGATCATCAGGAAGATACAGAACCCTTCGATCAGGTACCAAAAATTGGAGATCTCTGCGTAATCCATCAGGCTGATGATGACCGCGCCGATGATCCCCAGGGCGATTGGGAAGAGCTGGGCGCGGAAGTAATCGACGGGGGTGGCGCGGGAAACGCTTTTCAACAGCACCAGGCTGTATGTGGACATGGCGGCCAGCAGGAACCATAAGATCAGGTCGGCACGCTTGAGGTAGCTGAAGAGGCTTTTAAAAAGTTGATTTAGCATAGTATTTCCTTATCTGTTATGGCTGGCCCCGAAGGGGAGCCGGGTAGGCTTTCTTGGAATTATTTACTTAGCCAAATCGCCAGGGCGATTTGCAAACTTGCTCTGCAAGTTTTGGATCTACTGAAATATCCTGGGGATATTATAGCACAGTACGGGCAGATTAGGCAAGCCTTTTGTCAGAAGGGGGATATGTTACATATAAAGTAATGAAATAACATTTTATGCAAAGAGGCTATTTCTCTTGTAAAATGGAAATAACTCTGCTATAATATACTGAATATGGTGTTGCAAAACCATGCGAGAGGAAAGGTGGAAGGTCATATGTCTATTCGGGAGAAAGTGGCGGCCTGGCTCTTCGGCGCCAAGAAAAAGGATGAAACAGACGAAGAGATTCCACAGGAAACGTATCATATAGAGAAAACGCCGGCCAACGGGACGGCTGTGACCAGCTATTTTGAGGAATCTGTGGTGGAACTGACAGAAGGGCACCCTATTTACCAGCTTTACGACCTGCGGCGCAAGGAGGCCGGCTATCTGCCGCCGCTGAAACTTCTGCTGGATGCGGAGGGCGTGCTGCCCCCGGAGGTGGTACGGCGGGAGAGCCAGCGGGTGAAAACTTTTTTGGCCAATACCTGCGCCGCGCGGTTCAAGGAGATCAACCAAAGCGGGGGCAAAAAAAAGAAAGAGGAGGAGGAAGAGGAGCCGCCTGCACTGGACGCCCTGCCCTGTTTCTTCCTTTCGGCCGATAGGCTGTATGCCTGGGTGCTTGTGCTGCCGCCGGTACGAAAGGGGGCGGAGTTGGCCCGTGGCCCCCTTTATGAAGCGATAGCAGAGGAGGGGCTTGCCTTTGGCGTGGACACCGGCCTGGTGGACCGGTTATCCCACGATGACAGGCGGTATTTCAACCTGTTCCTGCTGGCAAAGGGCAAGCCGGCCTTTGACGGCAAAAACGGGAATATCGTGGAGCATTTCCCACGGACCGTTGAGCGCATCTTACAGGCGGATGAATATAACCAGGTGGACTATACGGCCCTTAACCTTATCCATAACGTAAAGCAGGGGGAAGAGATTTGCCGGTTGATCCGCCCGACCGAAGGGGAGCCGGGCTGCACGGTGCTGGGGGAGGAGATACCGGCTAAGGGCGGCCAGGAGGTGCCGCTGCCAAAGGGCCGCAATACGGAGATCAGCGAGGATGGGCTGTCGCTGGTGGCCAGCATTGCCGGTCATGTAGAGTTTGCGGGCAAAAGTTTTCAGGTAAAGCCGGTGATGGATATTCCGGGGGATGTGGATTACTCCACCGGCGATATTGACTTTTTAGGCGACGTAAATATTGCGGGCGACGTCCTCAGCGGTTTTTCGGTGCGGGCCATGGGGAATGTCCATGTGGACGGCGCGTTGGAAACGGGCTGCTCGGTAGAAACCGGGGGCGACCTGGTGGTGGTCAAGGGTATTTTGGGCAGCGGGGAAACCGTAGTGCGCAGCCGTAGGAGCGTGTTTTCAAAGTATATTGAGAACGCGACCATTCAGGTGCAGGAAAACTTGCAGACAGACTGCATTATCAACGGGAATATTTACTGTGGTGGGGAAGTGCAGGTGCGGTCTGGCCGGGGGACCATTATGGGGGGAAGGATTTGGGCGGCTAAAAAGGTTAGCGCCAATATTATTGGGGCCCCTTCGGAATGCCGCAATATGGTGGTACTGGGCGGGGCACCCTGCGCGCATTTTGAGCAGGAACAACTGCGTAAAGAGATGAACGAACTGGAAATAGAACTGGAAAGGCTGGAATGCCAGCCTAACAGCCAGGCCAGGGCCAGCCTGTTGCAGAAGGCGCAGGCCAGGATCGCGGTGGCGGAGATGAAATTGAAACATCTGAACGGAAATATGACCGTGGAGGTTGACCCCTACGCGTTGGATACGGGCCGGCTGGAATGCGGGATTGCGTACGCCGGCACGGAGATCAGCTTTGAAAATGAGGTGGTACGCCTGCGCCATACCACCCGGCAGTGTACGGCAACAGTCATCAACGGGGAGATCGTAATGATGTGACGGCTTTTCCTAAAAAAGCTTGGCAACCAATGGCTGCCAAGCTTTTTTCTGTATAGAGGACACCGTGCCATAGGGGTTTTGGCACCGGCTATTCCTTTGCCTTCCCGTTTTGGGTGATGACCAGGAAGGCCAAACACATCAGCAGCAGGGAGGCCCCGCCCAGTATGCTGCCGGAGAATAGTTGGACCCCGCCTGCTACCGGCGCAGCGGTTTGTATGGCGGCTCCGCCCATCAGCCGGTTTAGCGTTAAAAAGCATAGGGCAGCCAGCCCGCCGTGGGCCAGGCGGCCTAGCAGGAACCATGAAATTTTCACCGGCGGGGCGGGAAAGAACGCGAGTACCTGCATATGGACACAGAACCCGCCAAAGGCCAGCCCAAAGGCATATAATACCGGCGGGGCGGAGAGCGCAGCGGCATCGCCTACGCCGCCGGTGACCTCTATGAGGAAGGAGAGCAGGGCCGCCCATTCCAACGGGGAGAAAAGCTTGGTGCGGCACAGCAGCCTTACCGCCGTCTGGAAGGCCCCGCTTTGGTGGAGGACGGCGGTGAGAACCGAAAACAGCACCACACAGGCGCTCATGACCAGCACACTGCGGGCGGCGTCGGTAACAGACCGCATGAGCGCCCCGGAACCCATACGCAGGGGCTGGGCAGGTGACTTTTCCGGCACATCCGCGCCCAGGGCGGTAAGGACGCCCAGCAGCAGGCCGGCCAGTGTTACGGAAAGGAAGAGCAGCCACCCCAACCGGGTACTGCCCAGCACCCCCAGGCCCAGGAAGGTTACCACAAAGGCCAGCCCGGGGTTTACGCAAAAGAGCATCATACGGCTTGCCTGGCGGCGGGTGATCAGCCCCTGTTCCAGCAGCAGGGAGGCCCCTTTGGCCCCGGCGGGATAGCCGCCGATAAAGCTCATAAGGATTGGCAGCGCGCAACAGCCGGGTAGCCGGAACACGCGCCGTACAAACCCGTCGAGAGGACGGCCAAGGGCCTGGGACGCGGGGGAATTTACTGCAAAGGCAGACAGCGCCATAAAAGGGAAAAGGGAAGGGGCAAGTACGGAGAGGCAATAGGAGATGCCCGCAAGGGTGCTGGCACGCACAGCGGCGGGAAACAAGAGGAATGCGGCCAGGGCCAATATAAAACCCGCCGTGCAGAGGACAGCGGCAGTATGACGCTTTAGGATGGTGGTTTCCATGAGATATCTCCTTTCGGTTTGCGGGCTTTACGCGAGGGATCCAGCGGGTTATCAGGCGTAAAGGTAAAAAGCGGCGTGGGGGTAAAAAGGCGTAGGGTGGCCACTGTTTCTATCGGTATGCCGCCGTATGGTGATATATGCGCCCCGGTGCGCATAAAATGGCTATGTGAATCAGAAAAAGGGGGCGTTGTACTTTGGATACAAAACCGACCGGCGGCGCGGTGATCTCTATTACCGGCAACCGCTGTGCTGTTATAGACGGCTGTGATGGCGTCATGGACTATGACGAAGAAAGGGTGGTAGTACGTACCGGGCGGTTAACCGTTTGCATTGACGGGAAGGGGCTGCGGCTGACCAGCCTGACAGAGAACTCTGCCGTAATACAGGGGCTGATTGCGGGCGTTACGTACAGTTATTAGGAGGGGTATATGATTGAAAGGATCTTTCATCTTCTTTCCGGCTATGTGGAATTCCGGGTCAAAGGGGACGGGGCGCGTTTCTTTACGGTGGCGGCCAAGCGGGGTTTTACCATGTGGGGATTTCGCCGGCAAGAGGGGGAGGCTGTAGCCAGGGCCCGCCCGGCAACTTACAAAAAGCTGCGGCAGGTGAGCGGCCGCTGCCAGGTGAGGACAAAAATCATGCGGAAAGGGGGGCTGCCCTTTCAAGTCAACCGGCTGTGGAAACGGAAGAGCCTGCTGTTGGGGGCAGCGGTGGGGGCCGGGGCCTATGTGTTCCTCTCAGGGTACATTTGGGGCGTTTCCCTAAACGGAAACGAGAACATGACCCCGTTGGCTGTGTACCAGGCGGCAAGGGAGTATGGGGTGTATGTTGGTGCGCAAAGGCAAGCGCTTTCCCCGAAAGCAGCAAGCCACGGCATATTGACGGAGTTGCCGGGATTAAGTTGGGTCAATGTGAATACGGACGGCTGTTTTGTGGAGATCGCCGTAAAGGAAGGGACTGCCGCGCCGGAGGTCGAGGACAGGAAGGAACTTTCTAACATTGTGGCAGCGCGGGAAGGGCAGATTGTGGAGATAGAAGCCAGGGAGGGCCGGCCGGAGGTTAGCCTGGGAGAAACCGTAACCCAGGGCCAGTTGTTGATTGCCGGGCTGTACGAGCAGCGGCCGGATCCAGATACTGTCCAGCCGCCGGAAATTTACCGCAAGGCAGGCCCGGCGCGGGGACGGGTGATCGCGGAAACCTACCGGGAGTTTACGGTACAGGCCAGCGCCCAAAGAACAGAAGAAGTGGAGGTAGAGCGGCAGGTGGCCACCTGGGCCGATGTTTTTGGCCTGCGCCTACCTTTGGGCATATGGCGTAAACCGCAGGGGGTAGTCCGGCGGTATAAGGAGAGCGCTTATTTAACGCTGCTGGGGACTGTGTTGCCTGTGGGAGTGGAAAGGGAAGTTACGGTGTTGTTGGAAGAGGAAACCCATACCCTTAGCCAGGAAGAGCAAAAGGCTGCCGCCCTAATGAAATTGCGGGAGGCCCAGAAAGCGGCGCTGCCGGAAGGGAGCAGCGTGAAGGAGGAGCAGTTAGAGTATGTTTTTACTGAGGGGATGTGTATCCTCAGCGCAAAATGCCGCTGTCTGGAGGAAATTGGGGTGACACAAAAAATCTCGGTGGAATAGGCAAACAAGTTCATAAATTTTTGTCCAAATTTCCTAGACAAGGGGCTTGAACATTTTGGGCAAGGTATGTTATAATAGTGCCATTGAGGAGGCTTGTACACAAGCGAGGGGATCAGGGCGTGGTTTGGGTGCTTGCCGGATTTATGAAAGCTCAGCATACGCCGTATATAAACACTGTATGTACCTGCCTACCAAGGGGAAGTTCCTGGCGTTGGCAGACGGCCTGCTTGCTAACCCCACGACTGCGGTTTGGGCCTATTGGATGGAGGATAGGCTTGCCGGGACCCTTGCGCTACGCTGCGCTGGGGATGAGGCGGAAATAGTGGGCATAGCCGTTGACCAGGCCCTGCGGAGGCAGGGTATAGGTTCTCGCAGGGTACGGGAAGTGATGGCACGGCAGCCGGTCAGCCGGCTGGTAGCCGAAACGGACGGGGACGCAGTGGGGTGCTATGAGAGATGTGGCTTTTCTGCGAAGGGGATTACAAAGGTATATGATGGGAAACCGTTCATACGGTATAGCTGTGTGCAAACAGCTTAGCATTGGGAAGTTTGCCCGGAGAAGGAGAATAAATTGGAACAAAAAATTAACGTGGACAGATTAGAGCAAGCCGCGGAGTTATTTGGCAGCTTTGACGGGAATATCCGGCTGATTGAGCAGGAATATGGCGTGTCAATGGTGTTTCGAGATTCTGAATTGAAAATCACCGGGGATGACGGGGAACAGGTAGACAGGGCGGCACGGGCTGTGCGCAGCCTAATCACCCTGATCGGCGGGGGGGAAACCCTCAGCGAGCAGAATGTGCGGTACTGTATCCGCATGGTGGGGGAGGACAATGAGGAGAAAGTGGCGGCGCTGGCCGGGGACTGTATCTGCGTCACCAGCAAAGGCAAGCCCATCAAGCCGAAAACAGTGGGGCAGCGCACCTATTGTGATAATATCAAGGAAAATACCGTGACGATTGGCGTGGGGCCCGCGGGTACCGGTAAGACCTATCTGGCGGTGGCCATGGCCGTTACGGCTTTCCGGGCCCAGCAGGTGAACCGCATCATCCTTACCCGCCCGGCAGTGGAGGCAGGGGAGAAACTGGGCTTTTTGCCCGGCGACCTACAGCAGAAGGTAGACCCTTACCTGCGCCCCTTATATGACGCGCTGTTCGATATGCTGGGGGCGGAAACCTACCAGCGCTATGTGGAGCGGGGAAATATTGAAGTGGCGCCCCTTGCTTATATGCGTGGGCGTACGCTGGATGACAGTTTTATTATTTTGGACGAGGCGCAGAATACCACTGGCGAACAGATGAAGATGTTCCTGACCCGGCTGGGGTTCAACTCCAAAATGGTTATAACCGGCGACGTGACCCAGATTGACCTGCCGGACGGGAAACGCAGCGGTTTAAAAGAGGCAGTGCGGGTGCTGCGCGGCGTGGACGATATCGCTATTTTCCGTTTTACAGAAAAAGACGTTGTGCGCCATAAACTGGTGCAAGACATTATCCGGGCCTATGAGCGGGCCAGCAGGGGAAAAACCAACTGATGCCAGGAGCCTGGCAGACTCTAAAAGAAAGGAATGCTTATCATGGAGAAGATCAGGGTTATCATTTCTAACCGGCAAAAGCAGATCAGAGTGCCGACCGGGGTCCGTATGCTGATCCGCCGCTGTTGCCACGCTGTGCTTCAGTTAGAAGAATTCGCCGACCCGGCGGAAATCAGCGTGAGTTTTGTGGATAACGACCAGATCCGTGAGATGAACCGCCAATATAGAGGGAAAGACGCTGTTACGGATGTACTGTCATTCCCAATGGGGGAAAACGGGCATTATGACGTGAACCACGAAACAGGCGCCAGGATATTGGGCGATATTGTGATCTCGGTGCCCCGTGCCACCGAACAGGCCAGGACTTTTGGACATTCGTTGGAGCGGGAGATCGGCTATTTGACCGCGCATTCCATGCTGCACCTTTTGGGGTATGACCACGAGGAGGGCGGCCTTGCACGGGTGCGTATGCGGGAAAAGGAAGAGCGGGTTATGCGGGAACTGGGCCTGCCCGCCAACAGCAGCTATGCCCCGGAGGAATAAACGGCGGCTGACCGATAGTTTCCGGGACGCCTTGCGAGGAATATGGTTAAGTTTCCTCTCTGAGAGGAATATGCGCATACATGGGCTGGCCTGTGGATATGTTGTGTTTTTTGCGCTTAAAATGGGGGTGAGCCGGGAAGAATTGGCCTGCCTGTTGCTGGCTATGGGTATGGTAACAGCAGCGGAGGCGCTAAATACCTCGGTGGAAAAGTTATGTGATTTTTCCGAGCCCAGACGCAACGAAAAAATCGGCAGGGTCAAAGATATCGCCGCAGGCGGGGTGCTGTTTAGCGCTTTGTTTGCGGCTTTGGCTGGATGTACGGTTTTGTTGCGTCCGGCATTGTGGCCGTTGGTTTTAGACATAGCCTGCACCCCCTGGAAATTGGCGCTTTTCCTGGCAACGCTGGTGGGGAGTGCTCTACTGGTTTTTGCAATACCGCAAAAAAGTGATGGAGAGGGTGGATAGGGATGCCGCAACTGAATAAAGGCGGCAAATTTGTGTTCGGTAAGTCCTTGATCCGACAGGATGGGAAAATCTTTCTGCCGCCGCAGGCTGTGGAGGAGTATGATATCTGCATAGAGGGAAAGGTGTATATTTTTACAGGGGCTAAGGCTACAGGCGGTTTCTGCATAACCAGGAAAGGACTGCTGGGCCCTTCCCAGTTGGGGAACATTCTAGGGGACAACCCTTTTCTGGAAACATATGCGCTGCCTGAAGGGAAATTGATCCCTTATAAAGGCCGCCGCTATGGCTGGTTAACGGCCACACCCGGTGGGGAAGTGCAGCTAACAGCACCTTTGCTAAAAGCGCTAGATTTGACGATTGGAATGGAACTGCTTTGTATACGCAGCAGCAACATAGCCTTTACGTTGGGAGCCAGGGGGCCTCTTTTAGAGCGGGCAAGGAATTATTCTGGGAGCCTCCCTATTTATTAATCTGATAAAAAATTTCAATTTTATTGAAATTTTATTTCGAAAGGAAATCTATGGATAACCAGAAATCGGCCTACATTGCGATTGTGGGCCGCCCCAATGTGGGCAAGTCTACTATATTGAATCATTTGATTGGTGAAAAGATTGCTATTGTTTCCAAAAAACCGCAGACGACCCGTACCCGTATTATGGGTGTTTTGACCCAGGGGGAGGATCAGTTGGTCTTTTTGGACACACCGGGCCTACTTAAACCCCGGAATTCACTGGGGGACTACATGGTACAGTCGGTGGCCTCGGTATTGGAAAGCGTAGATGCCGGGCTATTGGTTACGCAGGCTGGTATGCCGGTTTCCAAGGCAGACGAGGAACTGATCGCCCGGTTCCAACGGGGCAGGCTCCCTGCGATATTGGCGATCAATAAGATTGATGCGTTGCCGGATAAAACCCGGCTGATGGAGCAGATTGCCAGCTATGCGGAGCGATACCATTTCCAGGCAGTGGTGCCGGTTTCTGCCAAATACGGGGACGGCATGGACACGTTGTTGGATGAGTTGAAAGCGCTGACAGAGCCCGGTGGCTGGTTCTTTGACGAGGACACCTTGACCGACCAGACAGAGCGGGTATTGGCAGCGGAGATGGTACGTGAGAAAGTTTTGCGGCTGCTGGATCAAGAGATCCCCCATGGAGTTGCGGCTGTGACAGAACTGATGCGGGAGCAGGACGAGCTGCTGGAGTTGCATATCACTTTATACTGTGAGAAAAGCAACCACAAGGGGATACTCATTGGAAAAAATGGGGCGATGCTGAAGAAAATAGGCACCATGGCACGTATGGACTTGGAACGATTTTTTGACTGCAAGATAAACCTGCAGCTTTGGGTAAAGGTAAAAGAGGACTGGCGGCAACGGCCAGAAACCTTGCAAAGCCTGGGATTTGCTGTGCAGGATTTGGGATAAAAGAGTTACAAAATGGAAAAACGCGCTTTCCTATAGAAGGAAGGCGCGTTTTGTTGCATTTTAGCTGCGCAAAAACGTAAGCAGAAAGAACCCGACCAGTGCCAAATGGCTGCGATGATCGGGAAAGCCTTAAACTATGTAGTATATTCAATTCAATTCCTGCTTTCTTGACTTGACAATCTCTTCCAGTTGGTCGAGAATAGACGGCGCGGTGACATCCTCTACCAGGGCAGAGAGCAAACTAGGGACAGAGTGCTGGGAAAACGCGGGGCTGTTCTTGATCTGCATGACGGCGTAATGGTCTGCGGAAATACAGGGCACAAAAGTGCGCGTATAGTTTTTTGTGCTCTGCACAAAGCCAGCCACTTCGATGGCTTCTTTGTCCAGCATGGAATTCAACAAGATGTGGATGGAAGATGATTTCCAGGTACGGTCCGGGGTCAGTTCGATGATCTCTGACCGGGACAGCGGATGGCCTTCTTTCCACATGAGCTCCATGATCTCGTTTTCCGATTTAGTCAGTTTGAAGTAACGCGGCTTGTTGTTTTTCATGGTACTTATTACCTCCCCACAACAGATAAATAACTGACTTTACAGCTTTATTTAATAATAAAAGCATTTTATTCAAAAGTCAATTCGTTTCGAGAATTATAATCGGGTTTTTGAAAGTTTTTTTCTGATAAATTGAAGATTCCTTTCAGGATTAGAAACGGATGCACACCTCATCCTGTACAGTCATGCTTTCAGGGGTTACAAGGCAGTCAACTGCCACAATATGTACGCCCCTTTCTGCGGCTTCGGCCAAGGTTTTGGCAAACCCCGGATCTGTTTCCGCATTGGGGGTAAAAAATTGTACCCCGGCCATTTGGATGATAAACAGCACGCAGGCCCGGTACCCTTGCTCTGCGCAGGTAATAAGTTCCCGCAAATGCTTGGTACCACGCTGCGTAGGAGCGTCCGGGAACATGGCTATGCCGGCACGCTCCAGTGTGACCCCTTTTACCTCAACAAACCACTGTTCCTGAGCGGTTTCAGCATAAAAATCAAAGCGGGAATTGCCAAAGCGGGTTTCTGGGCGCAGCAGGGTTATGCCGGGCAAGAGGGTGGGCAGGTATTCTGCCGCAACTTTATTGGGCGCCTGGCTGTCCATGTTGATGAGTAAACTTCCTTTTTCCACAGCCACCAGGTCGAAACGGGTTTTACGGGCCGGGTTGCTGTTTTCCTCCAAATAGACTTTTGCACCGTTTACTAGCAGCTCCCGGCATCGGCCGGTGTTTTTTACGTGGCATATTTGCAGGCCCTCGGTAGTTTCGACATAGGCGATAAAGCGGTTGGGCCTTTGCCGGAAAATGCCGGGAACGATTTTGCTATATTGCATGGGTTTTTCCTGCCTTTTATGCGTTTTTTCGTGGTTGAAGTACAATATAGGCCTTGAAACCTGGCAGCGGATAGGGTATACTATTATAAATAACAGAAACACTCTCTAAGCAAGGGGATTCCCCTGCCGGGGAGTGGATTTGCGTACCGCATACTAGAAACGAAGAGGAGAAATTACTATGCAGATTTACGTTTCAGCGGCAGCCAGACAGAGTGGGGCCGGTACCCAGGCAGCGCCGTTTCAAACCATCAGCCAGGCCGCACAGTTAGCCAGGCCCGGAGATGAGGTGCTGGTAGGCCCTGGCATCTACCGGGAAAGGGTAGATCCCCGCTGCGGTGGAGAAAGCAGCCAAAAGCGGATTACCTACCGTTCCCTGGAAAAAGGGGGCGCGGTGATCACGGGGGCTGAACGGGTAGATAACTGGGAAAAGTACAGTGAGAACCTGTGGGTTGCCCGGATATCCAACGGGCTTTTTGGCGGGAACAACCCTTACACAACCCGGGTGAGCGGCGACTGGTTTGTGGCCTCGATGATTGCCCATACCGGCGACGTATATCTGAACGGGAAATCCATGTATGAGGTGGCTGAGTTGGAGAAAGCGGAGCATCCGCAGCGGTCCATGGCCTCCTGGGATCCGGATTTTTCAGTATATACCTGGTATACCGAGCAGGACGAGGCAGCAGACGAAACGGTGATTTATGCCAACTTCCAGGATAAGAACCCAAATAAGGAGATGGTGGAGATCAGCGTTAGGAATACCTGCTTTTATCCCTCCAGAGAGGGGATAAACTACATCACCTTTTCAGGCTTTACCGTGTGCATGGCCGCTACCCAATGGGCACCGCCTACGGCCTATCAAGAGGGCATGGTGGGCCCGCATTGGTCAAAGGGATGGATCATAGAGGATTGCGAAATTTTTGAATCCAAATGCTCAGGCATCTCGTTGGGCAAGTACTTCCAGCCCAATAATGACAACAAGTGGCTGCACAAAAAGTACAAGGATGGCACCCAGACCGAGCGGGAATGTATCTGCCAGGCCCAGGCCGAGGGTTGGGCCAAGGAAACCGTTGGCTCCCACATTGTGCGCCGGTGTAATATCCATGACTGTGGGCAGACCGGAATTGTGGGCCATTTGGGTGGGGTTTTCTCGGTGATTGAGGACAACCACATCCACCACATTAACAACAAGCAGAACCTGGCCGGGGCTGAGATCGGCGGCATAAAAATGCACGCCGCCATTGATGTGACCATCCGCCGCAACCACTTCCACCACTGTACCCGTGGCCTATGGCTGGACTGGCAGGCCCAGGGCACCCGGGTGACCCAGAATTTCTTCCACCACAATACCTTGCCAAACCTGGCCGGCGACGCTACCCCTGAAACAGCTACCCCGGAGGAAACAGCCCAGTTGATGATGGGTATGGGGGAGGATATCTTTGTGGAGGTTTCACACGGCCCCACCCTTATTGATAACAACCTGTTGCTTTCAGCGCGTTCGCTCAAGCTGGCTACCCAGGGTGTGGCGTTGGTACATAATCTGGTTGCCGGTGGCATTACGGCTGTGGGTATCGGCACGGACAATGGCGCCAAGACCCTCAGTTCTCCCCGGTATACCCCCTACCATGTGCCCCATAAAACTACCATCGCTGGGTTCATGACCTTCCTTCATGGTGATATGCGGTTTTACAATAACATTTTTGTTCAGCAGCCTGTCCATCCGCTGCTGAAAGCCGCTATGGAGAATATGGGCCCTAATGGTTGGGATGACGGCAATGTGCTCTGTGGCACCTTCCCCTATAATGGGTACCCAACCGCCCAGGAATGGGAAAAAGAATTTGAGGGCTACTGTGGCATGGGGTCGGCGCCCAGCGACCGGTACTATATGCATCTGCCTGTGTGGGCCCAGGGTAACGTGTACTGTAATGGAGCAAAGCCTTGGGAGAAAGAAACTACCCCCACCCAGGTAGAAGGGCCTATTTCCTTAACGGTAAAGGAAATAGAGGGTGCTTATGTGGTAGAAACGGATCTTTACCAGCATATGCCGGCAGTAAAGGCACCTTTTATCTCCACCCATACGCTGGGAATGGCTTTTGAGCCGGAACAGCCATTTGAGAACCCAGACGGCACGCCCATCTTCTTTGACCAGGACTACTTCGGCGGGCATAGGGCGGTAAATCCCATGCCTGGACCCTTTGAGCAGGGTGGGACGTGTTTTGAACTGTAAATAGCTAGCAATCACTGGGAAGAACAGGCTATGGAAACATGGCCTGTTTTTCCCTTTACCAATTTCTCCCCCAGAATTTCCGATCCAATACCCGGTACTGTACGGCCTCGGCTACATGGTCTTCCAACACACGGGCACTGGCATCCAAATCGGCAATGGTTCGCGCTACCCGCAGAACCCGGTCGTAGCCACGCAGGGAAAGGCCGAATTTCTCAAAGGCCATGTTTAGCAACGCGGTGGCTTCTGGGGTTGGGTCGCAAACCTCCTGCAATCTAGAGGAAGGGATGTCTGCGTTGCAGGTGCAGCCCGTTTGCCCGGCCCGCTCTGTCTGGCGGTTCCGGGCGGCGTTTACCCGCTTGCGTATTTCAGCGGATGGCTCACTTTTGGCTTTGGAAGAGAGTTGGGTAAGTTCCACAGGGGCCAACTCAATATGTAGATCCAGCCGGTCCAGCAGAGGGCCGGAAATCCGGGACAGGTAGCGGTCAACGGCCCCGGGCGCACAAGTGCAGGGACGGCTGGGATGGCCAAAATAGCCACAGGGGCAGGGGTTCATGGCGGCCACAACCATAAACTTGCAGGGGAAGGTGGCGTTGCCGCCAACTCTTGAGATTGTTACACGACCGTCTTCCATCGGCTGCCGTAAGACTTCCAGAGCAATGCGGGGGAACTCGGGGAGCTCGTCGAGAAACAGCACGCCGTTATGGGCTAAGGAGATTTCCCCCGGTTTGGGGGAGGCGCCGCCACCGGAAAGCCCGGCAGCCGAAATGGTGTGGTGGGGCGCGCGGAAAGGCCGTGCGCCCAGCAAAGAACTGCCGTCAGGCAAAGCGCCTGCTACTGAGTGAACCATAGTGGCCTCCAACGCCTCTTCAAAGGTCATATCAGGCAGGATGGAGGGCAGGCGTTTTGCCAGCATACTCTTACCCGCGCCGGGGGAGCCGATCATAATTACACTGTGGCTACCACTGGCCGCGATCTCCAGCGCCCGCTTTGCAACTACCTGGCCCTTTACATCGGCAAAGTCAAGCAGTGGATCCAAAGGGGTGGCCTGGGCGGTGTGTTCTGCCCGGGGGATGGAACTTCTGCCGGTAAGGTGGGCAACCAGTTGCGGTACGGTTTCCACCGGGTAGACCGCTAACCCAGCGACCACCGCACCCTCTGCCGCATTGGCGGCAGGGACGAAAAGCCGTTTGAAACCGGCCTCCTTTGCCTTTACCGCCATGGCCAGTACACCGCGGATGCGCCGTACCTCCCCCGAAAGGGAAAGTTCCCCTAAAAACACGGCGTCATCCGTAGGGCAGCTAAGCTGCTCAGAGGACTTTAATAGGGAGAGCAGGAGGGGAAGGTCATAAATGGGCCCTTCTTTACGCTTATCTGCGGGGGCCAGGTTCATAGTAATGCGCTTGACAGGGAACACAAAGCCGCAATTCTTCATAGCGGCCCGCACTCTGTCCCGCGATTCTTTCACCGCTGTACCAGGCAGGCCAACCACCTCAAAGCCGGGCAGCCCGGAAGAAAGGTCGGTTTCCACCTCGACGGGGAAAGCATCCAGGCCATATGTACCCATGCTATATGTTTTGGCAACCGTGATGACCACCTCCTAACGCAGAAAACTGCGTTGATCCGCTTTCGGCCGGCAGGAACGGAAAGCGTTACCTTACTATAATAAACTGATTTAAGGTTCTAGTCAAGAAAAATATATTCATAGCTGCCAGTTTTTTGCTATGACCCACGGAGCGCCTTGAATTTCCGTCTGCCATGTTGCCGGCCCGCATATTTGCAGCCTTACAGCGGCACAATATGGCTGTACTGCAACAGGGTGCGTCAAGCCCGTAGAAAGAAAGGAAGGATCGCCATGACCCAGGAAAGGGATGGCAGGATTGGGAACCTGCCTGCCAACATTAACATTATGAACCCCGTGCCCAATAAGGATGCCAAAACGATTACCAAGTTGGTGCGCAAAAACGGCAAAATTGCTGGTTATGAGCTCTCTGACGGCAGAGTGCTGAACAAGCGTGAAGGGGTGGCCCTGGCTAAACAGGGGGGTATCCGCGGTGTAGCCATTGCGAGCCGCAACGGCAGCGAATACCTGCGTTCGCTACCGGACGGCGACGAGAGCAACAACCTGGGGGACTTACCCAGCGCGCCTGCAAACTTTACCTGAAGTGGATGGGAAAGCGGCCTCTTAAGCAGGCCGTTTTCCCTTTATAGTAACCTGTTGGCGCTGGCGTAGTTATACGTAATAAAGCGCAACTGGCAGACTGTAGTTAAAAGTATTTAAAAACGCGAATCACTCTTGACTTTTTTATCATTACCTGCTAAACTGTATATATGTGCAATGCCTAACACTAAGGATAGCGCCTGGGGGAGGCCCGGCGTTTTCCTGCGTGAAAGGTACGGCTGTTATTGCGTTACATCTCGCGCCGTATCTTTACAGGATATGGTGCGTTTTTCTATAGGTAAATCCGATAAAAAGGAGCATTTATTGTGGAAACCAGGGTCGCTGTCATGAGCATTATTGTAGAGGAGGGGGGCATGGTCGAAAAACTCAATGCCATCCTCCATGCGTACGGAGAATATATTATTGGGAGAATGGGAATCCCATACAGGGCCAGGGAGATTAACATTATTAGCATAGCTATTGACGCGCCAAAGGATACCATTTCCAGCCTGGCGGGGAAGATCGGTAATTTACCGGGGGTCAGTGTTAAAACGGCGCTTTCGGGGGTGACAAACCATGACTGAACGTATCATGCAGCTTATTGATAAACTGGCAGAAACACATAGCCTGCCTTTGGAGGAATACCAGGAATTGGTGGACGGCCAAAACCCTGAGGCTGCCGCCCTGCTGGCAGAGAAAGCCGTGGCTGTCCGTAAGGCCATTTATGGCAATACGGTGTATGTGCGCGGGCTGATCGAGATCAGCAATATATGCAAGAACAACTGCTTTTATTGTGGCATCCGCCGGGGCAATGCCCATTGTGACCGCTACAGGCTTAGCCAGGAGGATATTCTGGCCTGTGCGGAGGAAGGGTACCAGCTAGGCTTTCGCACCTTTGTATTACAGGGAGGCGAGGACCCCTTTTTTACCGATTCAGTGCTTTGTGAGATGATAGCTGCGGTAAAGGCCCGCCACCCGGATTGTGCTGTGACCGTTTCCATGGGGGAGCGTAGCCGGGAAAGCTACCGGCTGTTAAAGGAAGCAGGGGCAGACCGCTATCTCCTGCGCCATGAAACTGCCAACCGGGAGCACTATGGGAAACTGCACCCGGTGGATATGTTTTTTGACAACCGTATGCGCTGCCTGCAAGACTTACGGGAACTGGGGTACCAGGTGGGGTGCGGGTTTATGGTGGGCTCCCCCGGACAAAGCAGCCATACACTGGCCGAAGATTTGAAGTTTATCCAGGAGTTTAAGCCGGATATGTGTGGCATTGGCCCTTTTATCCCCCATAAGGAAACGCCTTTTGGACAGGAGGCCGCCGGCACATTGGAACAGACCTGCTACCTGTTGTCCATGATAAGGTTGATCCATCCGCCGGTGTTGCTCCCGGCTACCACGGCCCTTGGTACAATCCACCCGGAAGGCCGCGAATTGGGAATTTTGGCAGGGGCCAATGTGGTGATGCCCAACCTGTCCCCGGTTTCGGTGCGGAAAAAGTATGAGCTTTACGACAATAAGATCTGTACCGGGGAGGAGTCTGCCCAATGCAAGGACTGCCTGAGCGCCCGGATGCGTTCGGTAGGGTATGAGATCGTGACGGACCGGGGAGATGTAAAGAAAGTGTGAGAAGAACAAAAAAGTATGGTATAAGCGGGGGTATGAGATATGGGAAAATTGTATGACAGAGCGGATATCTACGATTTAATTGAAAATGAAAGCCGCTTTGATATGTTCAAATCCCATTGGGAAAATATCCTGCGCGGCAGAAACATCCACACGCTGCTGGACGTAAGCATCGGCTCCGGCAGCGCCACCTTGCAATTAGCAGAACTGGGGGTGCAGCTTTCCGGCTCGGATTTGAGCGAGAATATGCTTGCAAATTGCAGGAAAAAGGCTGCGGCCAGGGGATACGACATGGAACTGAAGTGCTGTGACTTCCGGAAGGTGGCGGAGCACTTTGACGGCCCCTTTGACTGCGTGGCAAGCACGGGGAATTCCCTGCCGTATGTGCGTAACGAGGATGCGCTAATGGCGCTGGAACAGATGGACAGTCTGGTGAGGCCCAGCGGGTATCTCTACTTTGAGATACGCAACTGGGACAAAATTTTGAGCCAAAAGCCCCGTTTCCTGCCCTATGCGCCCTTTTTTGACGGGGACGTCCGTATCAACCTGACGCAGATTTGGGATTACAATGGGGACGGTTCGATTACCTTTAACCTGTTGTACGTGTTTGAAAGAGAGCGGCGTTTTTTCCAAAAGGAAGTGTTTGAGGAACACTATTTCCCTATAAAAAAGCAACTGCTGCTGAACAAACTGGGCGGCATGGGGTATTGCGAGATGGATGTACAGGTTTATCCCTCCCAGATACAGGGCGTGGCTGTGGACGATGCGGACTGGTACTGTGTGATCGCAAAAAAGCAGGGATGAAAACCTGATAAGGAGGAAAAATGCAGGTTCAAGTCAATGAAAAAGTACGGCTGGAATCTATCACCAAGGCTGGGATTGACAGTTTGTTCCCCCTGTTTTTTGAGGACATAGAAGAGTTGAACCGCTGGTTCGGGTTTGATAGGGACTACAGCATCCAAAATGAATACCAATACCTGGCTACCAGGCTCCCGCCTTTCGATGATGCCATTCTTGTGCTCTATCAAAATGTGCTTTGTGGCAGGTTCGGGCTGTATGATTACAGCCCGGCGGAGGGATGCGTATATATGTACTATTGGATATCATCTCGATTCCGCCGGAAAGGTATTGCGCGGGTCTGTATGGGGGCTATGCTGGAATACCTGCGCGGGCTTGACATTCATGAGGTACGGTTTGACGTGGATATAGATAATACAGCTAGTATTTCTCTGCTGAGTGGTTTTCCAAATATAAAACAAAAAGAAATGGGAAAGAAACGCGCAATTTTTTCTTGTCCCCTTTAGATAGTGTCTACACGAATTAAGTACGGATAGCAGCCCAAATGGCGATACAACGGACGTGTACCGCGGCGATAAAAGCATCCGAGGTTTTGGCATAACGAGTGGCAATACCTCTCCAA